>JAHIHE010000026.1 GCA_018899995.1 Patescibacteria group bacterium
AGAGATAGAAACTTTAGACGGAGTAAAAAGAAAACTGTATTCGGAAATTTTGATTATCGCCGACCGCGAAAAACCGCTTGCTATTGCGGGCGTAATAGGAGGAGTTGATTCTTCGGTGGGCGCGGGCGCAAAAAATATTATTATTGAAGCGGCAAATTTTAATCCAAAAGCTGTTAGAAAATCGTCTCGGGCGCTTAGCTTGTTTTCCGATTCCTCAAACAGATTTGAAAAGGGATTAAGCGCGGAGTTTCCGCGAATCGCCCTTAGCCGCGCGATAGAGCTTATTTGCGATCTGTCCGGAGGCAGGCAATCTGGAAAAATAATTGACGCGTGTTTTAAAAAATACCGGCCTGCCAAGGTGGGCTTGGGGTTTTCCTATCTTTACCAAAAATTAGGCGTTGAAATCTCGGCCAAAAAGGTAATAAAAATCTTAGAGAGTTTGGGATTTAAGGTTGCGGCAAAAAGCAAGGCAGGAATAAAGGCAATTGTTCCTTACTGGCGGCAGGGCGACATTGAAATTCCCGATGATTTGGTTGAAGAAATCGCCAGAATTTACGGTTACCATAATTTGCCCGCGACTTTGCCAAAAGGCGACATTCCTTCTCGTCCCTGCCTACCTTGCCTACCGGCAGGCAGGCCGGACAGGCAGGCGGCCGGCGATTATTTCAATAACGAAGAAAGGACAAAGGATTTTATTTCCGACTTGGGTTTTTGCGAAGTATACAGCAATTCAATGGTCTCGGAAAAAATGCTGGAAAATTTCGGCATAAATCCCGCGAGCGCGTTGAAGATAAAAAATCCCCTGAATGAGGATATGGTTTACATGAGAAGCACTCTTATTCCTTCGCTTCTCAAGATAATTTCCAAAAACTTGCGCCACAAAAAAGAGGCGGGTATTTTTGAAATGGCTAATATTTACCTGCTTCGGGAAGGCAGAGAGAAAAGCCTGTTGCCAAAAGAAGAAATGACCTTGGGGCTGGCAATAAGCGGTCCCGGCGACAAAGCGTTCGGAAAGTTAAGAGCGGTTAGCGAATCCTTATTTAAAAAATTAGGCATAAAGGATAAAGATATTGTATTTGCTCCGGCGGTCCGCGAAAATTTGCATCCGACAAGAACTGCCGCGATTAAAATCGGCGGCGCGGAAATCGGCATTGTCGGAGAACTTCATCCGGCGGCGTTTAAAGCCTTTAATATTAGCCAAAGAGTAGCTGTGGCGGAAATAAGTTTTGAAAAGCTGGAGGCGTTTGCGAGCGACAAGAAAATTTATACTCCGGTTTCCAAATTTCCTCCGGTGGAAATGGATTTGGCGATTGCCTTAGACAAAAAGATAAACTGGAGCGATATTGAGAGAGAAATTTTGGGCGCCAGCCCGCTTGTCATCAAAGTGGAGCTTTTTGATATTTATGAGGGGAAAAATCTGCCGATGGGCAAGAAAAGTTTGGCGTTTCACATTGTTTTGCAATCTTTTGAAAAGACTCTGCAAGAAGAAGAAGTTAAGAAAATCACAGGTCAGATAATTGAACAGCTGAAGAATAAATTTGGAGCGGAATTGAGGAAATAATAATAATATGACTTTTAGACAATATCATAAAATTTTAACTGATTGTCTCGAGAGTTGATGGCGCTATTCTGTCATTGCGAGCTTGTCAGCAGACAAGCGAAGCAATCCCTTGCTCGTATGTGAGTATAGATTGCTTCGTCGTCCTGCCGGGTTCCTCGCAATGACAAAAGTGAGAGAAAATGCCGATTTTTTTAATTAGTTAAAATTTATTTATGTTTAAAAGTGATATTGAAGTTAATTATGAATATATTGACGAGCCATTGGTGATTTTGAGCGATGTCTCAATGAAATTTTTGGGGCAGGAAGTTTTTTCTGACATAGAAATGGTGGTTAACAGCGGAGACAGGATTGCGATAATTGGTCCGAATGGCGCGGGAAAAAGCACCTTGCTTAAGATAATTATCGGATTAATCGAGCCGGACAGCGGAACCGTTGCTCGCTATCGGGATATTCGTTTTGGCTATTTGCCGCAAGAAACACATTGGGATTCTCTTGAAAACGAAATATTAAAAGAAGCGAAAACAGCTGATAGTAAGATTTTTGATTTAATAAACAAAAAGAAAGAATACGAAGAGCTGATTGCGGACACGAAAAGACCGGATTTAAAAACTAAAATTGCCGAATATGGCGCGATATCCCATTTGTATGAATCCAGTAAGGGTTATGAATATGAGAGGCAAGCGGAAGAAACTCTTAAAAAATTCAATTTTTCCGAAAAAGATTGGAAACGAAAAGTTAAATCTTTGAGCGGCGGAGAGCGCACCCGCTTGGCATTGGCAAAAATAATTTTATGCCGGCCGAATATTCTAATATTGGACGAACCGACTAATCATCTCGATCTTGAAACAATTGAATGGCTGGAGAATTTTTTGACGGAATGGCAAATGGCGATTATTGTTGTTTCTCACGATCATCAGTTTTTAGACAAGGTTTGCGATAAGACCTATGAGCTTAATAAAACCGGAATTAAAAAATATTTCTGCAATTATTCGGAGTTTCTGATTCAAAAAGCGGAAAATGCCAAGAAACAGGAAGAGGCTTTTAAAAGGCGGGAAAAATATTTATCTCAACAGGAAGAATTTATTGAGAGGTTTAGATACAAAGCCACTAAATCAAAAGCGGTCCAAAGCAGGATAAAGCTGCTCGATAAATTGGATAAGATTGAAGATCCTGAGACAGCAAAGAAAAAGATCAAAGTTAAGCTTAAAGATTCGGAAGGCTTGCCGGCAAAAGTTTTGGAAATTGAAGATCTGATGATTGGCGCAAAGGATTTGCCGCTCTTGACAATGGAAGGAGTTTGGGAAGTTGAGAAGGGTGATAAAATAGGCATAATCGGGCCGAATGGCGCGGGAAAATCGATGCTTCTGAAAACGCTTGTTTATAAAGAGAATGCTCTGGAAGGAAAAATAAAGTTTTTTGGAAATGCTAAGATAGGATATTACGCTCAAGCGCATGAAGAGCTTGATCCCGATAAGAATATTTTAGATGAAGTGCGCTCGAAAACGCAAGTTGCTGATGGCGTAATACGGAGTATTCTTGGATCTTTGCTTTTTTCCGGAGAAGACGCTTTTAAACTGGTTAAATCTTTGAGCGGAGGCGAGCGCGCGCGAGTGGCAATCGCCGAATTGATTCTTAATAATTCCAATATGCTTCTTCTCGATGAGCCGACCAACCATCTTGATTTAGTCAGCAAAGACGCCATGGCGGAAGTGTTGAAAAATTTTAAAGGCCCGATTATTATGGTTTCTCATGACAGGCATGTCTTGAATAAGGTCGTTAATATTATCTGGGAGGCGGGGAATAATGAGATCAAAAAATATCTTGGGAATTATGAGGATTATAAGTACAAGTTAATCAAATCCTAAATTCTAATATCTAAATCCTAAACAAATTACAAATCCAAAATTCCAATGTTCCAAACGTTTGGAATTTGGAGAATTGGAAAATTAGAATTTGTTTAGTCCCGAGTACTCGGGATCGGATTTATTGCACGAATTAAAATCTTAATTGATTTGAACTATGGTTAACGATAAAAAAGAAAAATCAGAAAAAAAGATTAACAATTATACCGCGAAACAGATTCAGGTTTTGACCGGTTTGGAGCCGGTGCGCAAACGCCCTGCGATGTTTATCGGCGGCACGGGCATTGAGGGTCTGCACCACTTGATTTGGGAAGTTGTGGACAACTCTATTGACGAGGCAATGGCCGGTTATGCCAAAAACATCGTTGTTGAATTGTTGCCGAAAAACCAGGTAAAAGTCACCGATGACGGAAGGGGGATACCGGTTGAAAAACATTCGCAGACCAAAAAATCGGCGCTTGAAACGGTAATGACCATGCTGCATGCTGGCGGAAAATTCGGCGGAGAAGGATACAAGGTTTCAGGCGGTTTGCACGGAGTAGGCGTCTCGGTGGTGAACGCCTTAAGCGAGTGGATGAGGGTGGAGGTAAAACGCGAAGGGAAAGTTTACGCGCAAGAGTATAAGCGCGGCAAACCCGCCGCGGGGGTTAAAGCGGTGGGCAAGTCCGCGGAAGAACAAACCGGAACAGCGGTTATATTTTCTCCGGATCAGGAAATCTTTCCGGAAATAAAATTTGACTATGATAAAATTTTGTCGCACTTGCGGCAACAAGCGTATTTGACCAAGGGAATAAAAATTGCCGTTTTGGACAAAAGAATTTCGGATAAAAATTTTCCAAGTCATAGTTTTTATTTTGAAGGCGGGATCCGCACCTATGTGCGGTATCTTAACCGCAATAAAAAACTGGTTAATCATAACATTTTCAGCATGGAAAAATTCGGCGAAGATGTCTCTATAGAAGCGGCGCTGCAGTATAACGATTCATTTAAAGAAAATGTTTATAGTTTCGCCAATACCATTTATACCGTTGACGGAGGAACTCATCTGTCCGGTTTTCGTTCGGCCTTGACGCGCGCGATTAACGATTACGCAAGAAGCCAGAGCTACCTTAAAGAAAAAGAAGAAAATCTTACCGCGGACGATGTCAAGGAGGGTTTGACCGCCGTTATTTCGGTAAAATTAAAAAATCCGCAGTTTGAGGGGCAGACAAAAGCGAAGTTGGGAAACGTTGAAGCAAGAACAGTTGTTGCCTCCGCGCTTTACGAAGCGCTGAAGGACTTTTTTGACACGCATCCGCAAGACGCGAAAGAAATTATCGGCAAATCCATGCTTTCGGCAAAAGCGCGCCTTGCCGCGAAAGCCGCGAAAGAATCGGTTATCAGAAAAGGCATTTTAGAGGGCTTGGCGCTGCCCGGAAAATTAGCCGACTGCTCAGAGCGCGATCCGGAAAAGAGCGAACTTTATATTGTTGAAGGGGATTCCGCGGGCGGCTCGGCCAAGCAAGGCAGAGACAGAAAATTCCAGGCGATTTTGCCGCTAAGGGGAAAAATTTTAAATGTGGAGCGGGCAAGATTGGATAAAATGATAGCCAACAATGAAATTAAGGCATTAATTATAGCCTTGGGCACGGGAATCGGCGAGCAGTTTGACATTAAAAATCTTCGCTACGGCAGAATCGTCATTATGACTGACGCGGATGTGGACGGCGCGCACATCAGGACTTTGCTTTTAACTCTGTTCTACCGGCATTTCGGCGAGCTGATAACCAACGGAAATATTTATATCGCCCAGCCGCCGCTTTATCGGATTAGCTACGGAAAAAATTTTCGCTATGTTTATTCGGACGAGGAGAGAAATTCCGTTGTAAAAGAATTTTCCAAAGGTATGAAAGCAAAGACTCCGGAAGAAGCGGAAAAAAGCGTTTCCATCCAGCGGTATAAAGGTTTGGGAGAAATGAATCCGGCGCAGTTGTGGGAAACCACGATGGATCCGGCAAACCGGGTGATGAAAAAAGTGGCGCTTGCTGACGCCGCCGAGGCGGATAAAATTTTTGAAATCCTGATGGGTTCCGAGGTTGAGCCGCGAAAGCGTTTTATCCAAACCCACGCCAAAGCGGTAAAAAATTTGGATATTTAAAATATTAGCATTAGCATTTATAATGAATAAAAAATTCCTTCACCAAAATTTGCCTTATTTCATATCGGCAAACTTCAAATATTCTCAAGCGTTATATGCTCTCTCCGTTGGTCGCACGAAAACGATTTCATTAAATTTATTAGAAATAAAAAACCGCCAAAGTAGTTAGTAATGGCGATTTAGTATCTAATTTAGCTTCCGTAACTCCCAGTATTTTCATGACATTCAGTGCATAGAATTAAGCAGTTACTGGGACCATCAGAACCGCCAGCTTCTTGAGAAACAACATGATGCGCATGCCATTTTTTCCAGGAGTGGAATTTTGTGGATCCAGCACTTTATTACATCTTCCAGTATGACCACAATTTTTAAGGGTACACTCACATTTTCCTCCTGCATAATGATGCCAAGCTTGGTCAATGGTTTCTTGTGAAAAAGCCATAATAAAAAAAATTAATAATTAAATTTTCCCAAAAATTGAAAATGTGCTATCCTTTAATTAAAGTGGTTTGTGCGGATAATTGGCCGCGCATTTTCAAGCGGGATTCGACGAAGCCCCGTTTTGTTTTTTAGGATTTCGGTATAACTTTAACAAAAGCAAGGATATTTGTCAATATTTTGACGCTCTTACTGAATACTTGACAAGTGTTAAGCGAAAGAATATACTGAAAATATAAGATGTTTAATATAAATATGCATTATATTCAACAAAAAATTTTAAATTTTGCCGACCACTTAAATTTAAAAAGAGACGGCCTAAGACAAATTGGCAGATTAGTGGGCGAACCCCACCCCTTTAAGGTTTCTTACCATTTGAAAAAATTAGAAGAAAATGGATTTATTAAAATTGATAAAAAAACTGGAACAATCAAGCGCACAAAAAACACGGAGCCACAAAAGGGATTATTTTGGGCCATTCCTGTTTTAGGTGAGGCAAATTGTGG
>JAHIHE010000027.1 GCA_018899995.1 Patescibacteria group bacterium
TAATTGTTATATTGTTTAATTGTTATATTGTTTAATTGAATTTATGATGAAAATAATCACTGAAAATAAATTCTGCTGGATTGACATTGAAAAACCAGACAAAGACGACCTGCAGTTTCTAAAAACCAATTTTAAAATTAAAGATTCCGTGCTTAGCCGGCTTATCCCGCCGATAAAAAGAGCGGAGCTGGAGAATTATACGGATTATCTTTTTATAATTCTTCATTTCCCTAATTTTGATTCAAGGAGCGCGGCCAATGAACCGGAAGAGCTTGATCTCATAATCACAAAAAATACCCTGATAACCTGTCATAACGGAGGAATAAGCGAGCATCTGAAGTTTTACAGAATCACCAAAGACAACTTGGCAGAGCGCAAAAAATATTTGGGCAAGGGCCATACGCACCTGCTTTATCATCTGCTTGACTGCATTATTGACACCCGCCTGCCGATGCTGGACCATATCGCGGAAAATATCAAAAAAATAGAAGAGCAGGCGTTCAGGGGCCCGAATCGGCAGGTACTTGAACAAATAGCGTTTATTAAAAGAGATATCATCAGTTTCAGAAGCATTATACAGCCCCAGCGCGCGGTCATAGAATCGCTGATACGCAAAGTTGATCGGTTGTTCGGCGGAAAAATATTTGAAGTGGACGCCCAAGAAGTTATCGGTTCCAATATCAAGGTCTGGAACACCCTTGAACATCATAAAGAAATGATAGAAGCGATTGAGGCGACTTCAAGCGAGCTTTTGTCGTATCGCCTAAACGAAACAATGAAAATATTGACCGTGGTTTCGGTAATTCTGATGCCGATGGCCTTAATCGCAAATTTATGGGGAATGAATCTGGAAAAAATGCCATTTACCGAAAACCCGACCGGCTTTTGGCTGATAATCGCTTTACTGGTTTTAACGGGCGTGGTTTTGACGATTTATTTCAAAATTAAAAAGTGGCTGTAAGCGCTTGCTTCGCGAGTTAAATTTAAAAATCAAAATGAAAGAAGGGAAATGACAGGTTAGAGGTTATATGCGGAATGAAAGTAAGCAGTCAATTTTAATTTAATAGTTTCTAATTGAGGAAATAGAAATATAGCGTGATTCAGACGGCCGTCAAAAAGACGAGATAAAGTAAACAAAAATAATTTTTAAAAAAGTATTACTATGTAGAAAAATTTGTATTTTGTTTGTGATTTGTCCCGAGTATTTATGGTGAGTTTATCGAACCACTCGGGATTGAAATTTGGAATTTTAAAAATTTTCATTGAAAATTGGCACTTAAAAGTTGAAGATTTTTATCCTTGCATTGTCATTTTTCATTTTGATATTTACATTTTAAATTATGAAATTATACAACACCCTTTCCCGTAAAAAAGAAGAGTTCAAACCCATAAATCCGCCGAATGTGGGATTGTACACTTGCGGACCGACGGTTTATTGGTCAACTCATATCGGCCATATGAGCAAATATGTCGGCGACGATATTCTGCGACGCGCGCTTTTATACAACGGCTACAAAGTAAAGCATGTTATGAATGTCACCGATGTGGGGCATTTGACTTCTGACGAAGATGCCGGCGAAGACAAAATGGAAAAAGGCGCGAAGCGCGAAGGACTGACGGTCTGGGAAGTGGCGAAAAAATACGAAAAAGAATTTTTTGGCGCGATGGACGCTTTAAACGCGCTTCGGCCAGATGTTGTCGCGCGGGCGACTGAACATATCGCCGAACAAATAGAATTGATAAAGCGGCTGGAGCAAAATGGCTATACCTATGAGACGGACGCGGCTGTTTTTTTTGATGTTTCAAAATTTCCCGAATATTGGAAGCTTTCCGGACAAAAACTTGAAGAAAAAAAAATCGGCGCGAGAGAAGATGTTTTTATTGACAAACAGAAAAAAAATCCTTACGATTTCGCGCTTTGGTTCAAAAGAACCGGACGTTTCGCAAACCATACGATGCACTGGAAGTCTCCCTGGGGAGACGGGTTCCCTGGCTGGCATATTGAATGCTCGGCAATGTCTATGAAATATCTTGGTGAAAGTTTTGACATACATACCGGAGGCATTGACCATATCGGCGTGCACCATCCTGCGGAAATCGCGCAAAGCGAAGGAGCAACTGGAAAACCGTTCGTAAAATACTGGATTCATCGCGTCTTTATAATGATAGACGGACAAAAAATGAGCAAAAGCTTGGGAAACTTCTTCACACTTAAAGACATAACCGAGCGAGGGTTTAAACCAATGGCCTTGCGCTATCTGCTTTTGACCGCTCACTACCGCACCGGCTTGAATTTTACATGGAAATCGCTTGAAGCGGCGCAAAATGCCTTGGATAATTTATACGACATCTTTAAGGAATACGACGAACCGAAAATCGGCTGCGCGGAACTTGAGCGCGAGTTTTTAAAAGCGATTAACGACGACATGGATACGCCAAAAGCGCTGGCTGTAATGTGGAATTTGATAAAATCAAATTATCCAAGCGCGGCTAAAAAGCAGTCGCTTTTGAAAATGGACAAAGTTCTGGGCTTGGGTCTGGATAAAGTCAAAAAGAAAACCGCGAAAATACCCGCGGAAGTTAAAGAATTGGTTGCCGAGCGCGAAAAAGCCAGAAAAGAAAAAAACTGGGTGAAGGCGGATGAATTAAGGAAAAAAATTGAAAAAGAAGGTTTTATGGTTGAAGATATGGATAAGAAAACAAAAATAAAGAGCAAATAAAATAAATTACTTGCTCGGCGGTGAAAATCCTGGTGGCATTATTCTACCGCAAAATCCGCATTTCCATGCTTGTCCTACCAATAGGTGACCAGGAAATTCTGTTTTTTCAAATAACCCATGCCTACATGTATCTAATTCTGTTTCTGTCATCTTTTACACCTCCTATAAGCTATATTCAATAATCGTAGTTTACCAGAAAAATAAGTTTTGTCAACCCCAGCACCAAATTCCGCAAGTGAGTTCAATTTTTAGGAAAGATAATCTCTCGGTATCGCCTGACGGCTCGCTCTTTATTTTAAAGCAATTATATCTAAAGAATTGGTACGGGGTAAATATCTTGTGCATAACAAGAGGACAACCCCCATTTTTCCGAGAAAAGTGGGGGCTTTTTTGGTATTTACCCCCACACTTAATAAGCGTCTCGAATTCTGCGCTAAAGCGCAACGCTTATTAAGTGTGGGGGTTTACGGAATTTGCAATCAATGATATTATTGATATACAAAATTTTCTTGATTCATAATTCAGCTTATTCTTATGCCAGCTAAAAACACAAAGAGTAAAAAAATAATTCCGATTGCGGATGTTTCCGCCGCCAATCGCCTGCCGCCGCAAAACATTGAAGCCGAACAGGCGCTTCTGGGCTCTTTGATGCTGGACAAAGACGCGATTGTAAAAATAGAAAACATAGTTAGGCCGGATGATTTTTACAAGAATCACCATGCCGAAATTTTTCGCGCGATGGTGGAGCTCTACGGCCATCGCGAGCCGATTGATATTTTAAGCTTGACGAACAAGCTTGAGGAGCAAAATTTATTGGAGCAAATCGGCGGAAGCGCTTATCTGGCAAATTTGGTGAATTCGGTGCCTTCCGCGGCGAGTGTGGCTTATTACGCCAAAATTATCCAGAAAAAATCGGTTCTGCGGCGCTTGATTAACACCGCCGGGCAAATCTTGACGCTCGGCTACGACGAAAATGAAGAGGTTGACAATCTTTTAGACGAGGCTGAACAATTAATTTTCGGCATCTCGCAAAAATACCTGAACCAAAGCTTTCTTCATATCAAACCGATTTTAAACGAAGCGTTTGACCGCATTGACCGCCTGCACCAGAATAAAGGCGAATTTCGGGGCATAGCCACGGGTTTTAAGGATTTGGATATTGCTTTAAACGGACTGCAGAAGTCGGACTTGATTATTTTGGCCTCGCGGCCGAGCTTGGGCAAAACTTCCCTCGCGCTTGATATAGCGCGCTATGTGTCAACTCAGGGGAAAAAAGCCGTCGGGGTATTCAGTTTGGAAATGTCCAAAGAGCAGCTTATTGACCGCTTGCTTTGCGCCGAAGCAAAAGTTGACCTGCGGCGACTGCGGAGCGGAACGCTTTCCTCTGAAGGAGAAAACGACGAATTCAGCCGCTTAAGCCAGGCGATGGACACGCTTGCGGCCGCTCCGATTTATATTGACGACGCCGGCTCCAATAATGTTATGGCAATGAGAGCTATGGCAAGGCGGCTGCAGGGAGAAGTCGGCCTGGATTTGCTGATAATTGATTATTTGCAGCTGATGCAGAGAGACCGCGAGCAAAGATACAATCAGCAGGATAATCGGGTGCAGGAACTTGGCGAGATTACCCGTTCGCTGAAGGCGCTGGCAAAAGAATTAAATATCCCGATTATCGCCATTTCCCAGCTTTCACGCGCGGTTGAATCAAGGCCCGGACAGGAGCCGCGGCTTTCGGATTTGCGCGAAAGCGGAACAATTGAGCAGGACTCCGATGTAGTGCTTCTTATTTATCGCGAAGACCGGGTAAAGGATAACTCGGATAAAAATGTGGCCGACATCATCATTGCCAAGCACCGGAACGGTCCGGTCGGCAGAATAAAACTGTATTTCCGCGAAGAAAGAGCGTCATTTGAAGGTTATACGAATAAATTCAGCGGCTACAACGAATATGTCAATTCCCAGGATTATAAAGACCTAACAACGTATTAGTCAACTTAACAAGTTAGCAATTAAGCAATTTAACAAAACTTAATTTAGCAACTTAACAATTAAGCATTTAGCATTTTTGTTTAGTTGTTTAATTGTTATATTGTTAATTTGCTAAATTGATTTCCATGCTTCCAAAACCTGTGGAAAATTTAATCAAGCAATTGTCCCGCCTTCCCGGCATTGGGCCGAAATTCGCCGAACGCCTTGTATTTTTTTTGGCAGCCGATCCGAAAGAATATATCGCCGCTCTATCGGCCGCGCTTTCCGATTTTAACAAAAAAATCAAACCTTGTTCAGAGTGCGGAAATATTTCCGAGCAGAATATTTGCCCGATTTGCCAAGACCCCCGGCGCGACAGAACAAAAATCTGCGTTATTGAAAGCGCTTCCGATATTTTTGCCATAGAAAAAACCGGCCAATACAAAGGGCTATACCATATTTTGGGAGGCGTAATCAGCCCGCACCGCGACCTGATGCCGGAAAATTTAAGAATTAATCAATTGATAAAAAGAATTTCCCTGCCTGCCGGACAGGCAGGCGGCGCAAAAGGAAAAAACGCCAGCGAGAAAATTGAAGAGGTTATCATCGCCACCAATCCCAATACTGAAGGCGATGCGACCGCGCTTTATCTCGCAAAAATACTCGCCTCGCTGCCAGCCTCGCCGTCCGACTCGGATCGACCGAGTCAAGACGGGAGTCTATGTGGGAAGCTATGGCGAAGCGGGTTGGCGGAACATAAAATAAAAATTACCCGCCTGGCGCGCGGCTTGCCGACCGGGG
This sequence comes from Patescibacteria group bacterium, assembly GCA_018899995.1. GTDB lineage: Bacteria > Patescibacteriota > Minisyncoccia > JAHIHE01 > JAHIHE01 > JAHIHE01. The sequence goes on from JAHIHE010000027.1 coordinate 5,490, forward strand.
GAGAATTGGAATATATGGATGAAACGACGCTGACCAACGCGTTGACGGGAAGAAAGAAAATTTAACGAAAAAATCTCCTTTAATCCAAAACGGCGGCTATCTAGCCGCCGTTTTTAATTAGTTCCGCTTTCCCCAAAATATCCTGTTTACCGATTAAACCGAAATGGGTGCTATCAAGCGAACCGGACGCAAGGTTTCCTAAAATTAAGTACGCGTTAGCCGGAATTATGCCTTTATAATCCCGTTCGTACAGCGAGAGCATTTTGGATCCTTTTTCGCTTAAACTATAAGATTCGCCTTTTGAATTTTTAACCGCTTCGCCGTTTATCAAGATGCGCCAACCAGCTTCGGTTTTTTGAAAAGCAAATTTATCCTCGGGCATCCCTTTGACGATTTTAATCAGCGGCTCCTCGTTGCCGGCATAAAAATAAACAATTATATCTTCTTTTTTAATTTCATTGCAATCATAATAGCCAAAAAAGATTTTCACGGTCTCGCTAGATTCAATCAAGCCAGTTAAAGAATTACCGCGAACGATTCTCTCTTCAGTACTGGAAACGCAACCCAAATCCTTAACAATACCTCTTTCTGTTTCAGGAGAAAAAAACTTTTTATCTGACGAAAGAAAAATCGCAAAAGCAAGCAAACTAACCACAACAAGACCAGATATCAATATAATTATGGTTTTTGGTATTGATTGGGATTTTCATCATCTAAGAAAAATAGAGTTGACACCTATTTTCTCTCTTGGCTGCCCGCAGTCGCGCTCGGCTCTGACTCGGTGTATTTGCGGACTATAAAAGTTATCCACACCCCAACCTATTGACATACTTTTTAAATTTGCTATACTGATAATAGAAAAATCATCCAAGACCCTGTTGTCCTTCGGGACGCGGGGTTTTGTGATTTTGCGGGATTAAATTCCAATAATCTTTAAACCAGTTGAACCACATAAATTTATCTACTGACTGGATGATTTCTTTTGAAATATGGCCGCGCGTCGAAATAGCAATAACCTTCTTGCCATGTTTTTGGACATACCTAATCAGCGGAGCAAAATCACTATCGCCGCTTAACAAAACAGATGTATCATAAGCTGGCATCAAGTCAATCATATCTATCGTCAATTCTACATCGCAATTTCCTTTAAACATAACTTCTTTATTTCTTAATTTTATTATCTTAACTTCTTTCACCCTAAGTTGAAATCCTTTCCGCGCCAACATTTCTAACAAATTTGCTTGTCCTGAATTTTCCTTTTTGGTGGAATAATAAAAATAGATATCAATCAATTTGGATTCTTTTTTAAAATATTTCTGCAGTTTTTTGTAGTCCATTCTCCAGTTGAGTTTCTTTAAGCTATAAATAATATTGGCGACATCAATAAACACAGCTACTCTGCCGTATTGCTGCCAGTTGATTTTTTCTATTTTGCCATTATTCATAACGCTTTATGTTTTTAGCATTTACCATTGCCGCGGCTGATTAGGGTTCTTGGCTGCCCGCAGTCGCCGCCGGCTCAGGCAAGACAATAGGCGTCGGAATTGCATCGGAAGCAAGAGCAGAAGACCTTCTCTCGCGCGGCGCTTTGTTCAAAACCGTTTGCCCCAAATGCTCGGGGTTGCGAACACCTTCTTTGGTCCTAATATTATTTTTCCGCCCCTTTTTCTTCTTATAAACCACATGCAAAGGGTAAAACTCATAGTAATTTTCCTCGTCAAACCACGCGCATTTAAAGTTATAAAGCCGAAGCGAAGTGAGCCGGGCCAGAGCCAGCGCGTAAATAGTCAATTGTTCCACAGGCTTTTCTTTGTGGGCGCCGGGCTTATAGTCCAAAAACCTGCAAGAGAATCGTTGATTTTCCCGAACGCCTGACGCCGGAAACAATAGAAGCTTCTTTAATATTCCGCTGACGATATAATTCGTCAACATATAAATGTCGAGTTATGCCAAAATCTCGGTCTTTATCCCAAAGATTCCAATAATTTAAAATATCAATTATTTTTGAATTTTCCATACAAATATTATGCTAAACTATACTTTAATACTTATTATTATTATACTAAAGTATATTTTAGTATTTGTCAAACCCTATCATATATTCCATGGGTCGGGTCTCTGTCGAGTTTTTACTGCCGGCTTTACCCGCCGCCGGAGAGGGTGGTGAAGGTGATTATAGATTTTCGGAAGTCCGACTTCCGCGCGAGTTCAAAAATTGAGGGGCTGGTTCTCGTTAGAAGCGCCGAACTTACAGAGACCGAGCCCCTATGACACAGATCCAACGGCCGTTAGATTTGTGTGATACCTAAAATTCCATTTTATAACTAATGCGTTAATTATTGGCAGAGCCAAAAATTGGACCTGTCCCTATTTTACCTTCTACAACTATTCCGGATAATTTTTCTTCAATTTATCACAGAGCAACAATGCAGATTTCTGGAAAAACTTGACCAAGAATATCCCATTTTTCTTCGGATTGAAATATTATTTTTTCTCCGCGCCGCCGCTTTCTGGCTGCTTTAAACATTTGACATTTATCAATTGAATTTGCTTCTCGTCGCTGTAAATGGAAAACGGCTCGCATTTTTCATTTTCCGCCTGCTTGATGGCTTGGTTAATGGTATCGGCTTTTCCCATTTGGTAAGCTTGAGTAAGTTGTTCGTTCTTAAAATGCTTCCAGAAATCCCAAGGGATGTAGATAAGGGAAAAAATAATCCAGGCGCTTGCCAAAGCGATAAAAATTGTTTTTCGCGAGATATTCATAATTTTTGAGTTATTTTAATGGTTAAAATAATTTTTGTCCAGTGCCTAAATATTCTTCCGCTTGCGAAACAATTTTTTTAGCCATTCCTTATAATTCAAAGCTTCTTTTTTCGAAACTAAAACGCCCCCGCTATACAAGTCAAAATTTCTTTTTTTTCTCATTTCATTGCCCATTGCAGCCCATTGCAAAAATATCTTCATCATCTAAATATTCGGATAACTTTTTAACCAAATCAATGTGGTGTCCAGCGCGGGATTTGACTCTCAATTTATTCTTAGCGCAAATTGCAATTGCAACCTTAAGCAAACTATCATATGAAAATTTAAAAATAACCTCTGGAACGTCTGAGTTATGGGCAATTTTAAAATCCTTGAGCGCTGAATTAAAATATTTTTCAATTTGCCTGTCGGTAAATTCTTGTTTTTTAAATATACTTATAAGATTTTTATTGCCTTGCCGTTAAAAATATCAGATATAAATTCATCTTTATTTTTTTTCCTTTTGATGAATTCCTTTTCAGTTAAATCAATAACATTAATTTCGCGCCTGATTCTTTCCTGTACCGGCAGCAGCGCTTTTGTCGCTTCCACGACAGGATGATCGCCGATTATCAAAATATCAATGTCGCTTTCCGCTTCAAAATCTCCTTTGACGTATGAACCGAAAATATAAGCTTCTTTTATTCCTTTTATTTTCTTTAAGCTATTGGCGATCAAATCTCCCAATCCGTATTTTAATTCAAAAGCTTTTTTTGCTTCTTTGAGTAGCGGATATTTCTTATTTATAAAATAATATCTTTGTTCGCCTGAAAATTCAGAGCTTAAAATTCCTTCATTTTCTAATTCTTGCAGTTTTCTGCTTAAATTTCCGGGATCAGCTTTTAAAATTCGCGCTAATTCGTTGATATAATTTTTTTTGCTTGGATTTATAAAAAAATATCTTAGCGTCTTAGTGGCAATCTTTGAATTAAGATTAAACATATTATTATAGTTATTGTTAATATTTACAATGAAGTCATCTCAAAACTCAATTTTCCTTTAATACAAAAGCTTTAAGTAATGTTTGATAAAATATACTCGGATAAAAGCTCTATAAGATTTCTGCGTTTTTTCCAGCATTCTGTCTAATCGTCGATTATTATTCGTCCAGCTGAATGTTCTTTCCGCCTTCCATCTCTGCCGGCAGTATCTTTTTTCATGTTTGTCTTTCGGCGGCCTGCCGGGTTTTCTTTGTAAAATCCGATTGCTTCGATAAGGCGCGACGGGGATTGTTCTTCTTTTTCTCACTTCTTGCCGCAACGGGTCGCTGTCATAACCTTTGTCTAATCCCAATCTTTTCAATTTTCTCTTGCGCTTGCCGATTCTGATGCCATCAATAGTTTCCAATAATCGTGTTTGATCATGCGGACTGGCTTTGCTGATGGAAAAGTTCAAAGGGTTGCCGTTAGCATCGATGACAAAATGCCGTTTTATGCCTTTAATCCTATGCTTTCCTGAATATCCCACTTCTTTTTTAGCCCCCTTTTACTCTTGACCACACTGGCGTCATGATAGCCGTTTTTAAGATTGATTTTACCTTTACGGTAAGCTTCTTTAATCAATTCACCTTGAATCTTCTGCCAGACTTTCCTTTTCTGATATTCCAAGAGGCGGCGATTTGAAGTTTGATAAGAGACATCTATGTCATGAGGCATATCTTCCCAGCGGCAACCAGTGGAAAGCACATAAAGAATGCCGTTAATTGCTTCTCGGTCATCGCATCTCGGCCTGCCGGTTTTGGCAGGTTTGGGCAGCAACGCTTTGATGCGATTCCACCGCTCATCGGTTAAATCCGATTTGTATGTTTCCCTTTTTTCCGTTATCATAAAAGAAATTAAAAATTAATTTTGTCAGCAAACGCTGATTTCAATATCTTGATTTCTTTTATTATAGCAGAAATTTAGAGTTTTGAGATGAGGTCTACATCTTTCATTAGATTATACTCGCAAAAAACTGATAAAGGTTCCGGCATACGATGCGATCAGATAATTAAATTCAAACAATTTTACGCAATGAAAGATTATCCGGAAAAATTAAGGCGCATAAAATATTATGACAAAGA
>JAHIHE010000028.1 GCA_018899995.1 Patescibacteria group bacterium
AAATTATTTTATTGAAAGTGTTCAGTATCAGTTAAGCGGAGTAAAAACCATAAGAGAAGGTCTTGAGGAGGGTCCTATAAACGAAAAGAAATTATGGCAGGGGCTGGAAATTTTAAATAAGGGTATGCTTCCCCTCGCGAGATCAACAGAAGAAATTAACAAACTGAAAACGAAAGTTGGTCTTGAATAATTGAGTCCAAAAAAACAATATCAAATTTATGGAGAAATGGGAATACAAAATTATACGTCTAGAAGTAAAAGATTTGGTAAAGGGTTGAATTAATAAAAAAGTTGACACAGGATCAGAGCAATTACTAAATGAACTTGGTAATGACGGTTGGGAACTTACGGGTATCGCACCTATTGGGGGCTGTGTCGGTGGTTGGAGTGCTGAAACAAGTAGTTATGCTTTTATTTTCAAACAGAAGAAAACATAAAGAATTTGCCGTCAAAGAAAAACTTGAAATTGTCATTCGTGCGGCTCCGCCGCATTTTCAGAATTTCGCGGGGGGTTTTCCTCGCCGCCGCAGGCGGCGAAATGCGTTCGAACTAATTCAAGAATACTGCACAAGAATTAAACTTTCCCGCTGTTTTGACCAAAATCTTAAAACTGCTATAATTGGCAGTGAAGGAGAAATGCAAGTACCAACTTTATTTTCGACCGAGCAAACCAATCCCAGTACTTCCTAAAAATTAGGGTAAATAGAACAAATTGATGAAATTTCCCCGCTCCAAAAAACTTATTTTTGTAAATAACAAAGGCGGAGTCGGCAAAACGACACTGGCTTTTAATTGCGCCGTTTCGTTCGCCAAACAGGGATATAAAACGGCTCTGATTGACTTAGATCCGCAGTGCAATCTCTCCCGCCTTGCCATGGGCGAAGAATATTATGCGAAAAATCTTTTTTCCGAAACGGAAAAGACGGTATACGATGTTTTGCGCGGCGTGATTGAGGGCGGCAGCGATATAAATCTTGCCGTAAAATTTCTTCCAGTTAAAGCCAGCCAAAATCTTTTGCTTCTTAAGGGCGATATCAACCTTTCGGTCTATGAGGGACTGCTTTCGGCCGCTTACGGGCAAGCCGCTTCTGGACAGCCGATTGGATATTTCCAAACAAGCGCCATTGATCGTTTTTTAAGAGAAAAAGGGTTGAGCGAGCAGATAGATATTTTTATTATTGATACCTCGCCAAGTTTAGGACTTTTAAATCAGATGATTTTGCTCGGGGCTGACTATTTTGTTGTGCCAATGATGCCAGATGCTTTTAGTGTTCAAGGTATTGAAAACTTAGGTACTGTGTACGAAAAATGGAAAGCGCAATGGCGAAATTCCGCCAAAGCGCTTGCGGGAAATACAGAAACAAAATTTGTGCTTCCGGGAGATCCGCTTTTTATAGGATATATCGTCAATTCTTATAATATTTATGGCAAACAACCAATCGCCGATCATCGCGCTTGGATGGAAAAAATTCCGGACAGAGTGCGGACATATCTTTCGGAAAAACATTGCCGGAACGGGCTTGTGCAAGAAAGCTGGAAGAATCCACTAAATATTATTCAGGACTATGGCAGAATTCCGGCTAAATGCCAAGAATTGGGAGTTGCAATTTTTGATCTTGACCCGACGCTGATAGCTGACAATCAAATTGGCACGAAAGAAAATATTGAAAAATCAAAAGAGGAATTTACCAAACTCTCAAATAATATTTTAAAGATTCTTTCGGTATACTAATCTCGCAGAAGTTCTTTATCCGCAATAGCGTAAGAACGGTTCTCGGAAAGCTCATATTCAAAATAGGTTCCGGCACACTAGCGTTGCGTTAGATAAAACTTGGCACCTTAAAAATATCAACGATAAGCCAAAATCAAATATTTTTCATTTTGCACGATTTGAATTCTTGTAAGATAATTATTGAATAACTAAAAATAATTATCTATGAATCAAGGTAAATATGTTTTTGCTCAAATCGTGGATTTTGTCCCTCGGTATGAATTTGATAATTGTGTTAGAAGCTACAAAGGAAACCTTAAAATTAGAATATTGACTTGTCGAGACCAGTTTTTAGCGATGATGTTCGGACAATTGGCTAATTTGAAAAGTTTTCGCGGAATTGTTATCTGTCTTAATGCTCACCATAAAAAATTGTATCATTTGGGATTTGGAACAAAGAAATTAATTTTATCGACACTTACTCGAGCAAATGAAAAACGAGACTGGCGAATATACCGGGACTTAGCTCAAATACTAATCGAGAAAACAAGAAAACTTTACCTGAACAGCAATAATTTTTCTATTGATCTTGAAGGAACTCCTTATGTTCTTGATTCTACTATAATTAAATTAAGTCTTGGCTTATTCAAATGGGCTAAATTCAAAAAAGAAACATCTGCGGTTAAGATTCACGCTCAGCTGGATTTAAGAGGCAATATACCTTCTTTTTTCTTGATAACAGAAGCAAAAATTCATGATGTTAATATGCTGGATATTTTGGAATTTGAGAAGGGGGCTTACTACATAATGGACAGAGGGTTTATTGATTTTAAAAGACTTTATCGGATTCATCAGAAAAAATCTTTTTTTATTATTCGATCTAAAAGCAGTACATCTTTCATTAGATTATACTCGCAAAAAACTGATAAAGGTTCCGGCATACGATGCGATCAGATAATTAAATTCAAACAATTTTACGCAATGAAAGATTATCCGGAAAAATTAAGGCGCATAAAATATTATGACAAAGA
>JAHIHE010000029.1 GCA_018899995.1 Patescibacteria group bacterium
AATATTTGAAAATTTCTTGCATTATCGGTTCAATGTTTTCCGCCTCGTTATAGGTAGGAATAATGATGGTTGTTTTCATTATAATTTCATTTGTCAAACTTAGTAAATACTGCTATATTTTATAATATATTTAGGAAATTTACAAACAAAATTATGCGATTACTTATCACCGGCGGAGCCGGTTTTATGGGCTCCAATTTTATCCGTTATATTCTGAAAAAATATCCGGATTATAAAATTACGAATCTGGACAAATTGACTTATGCCGGAAATTTAGAAAACCTGCGGGATGTAGAAAAAAACCCACTTTATAAATTCACAAAAGGCGATATTTGCGACCAAAAAATCGTTGATTCTCTGGCAAAAGAAGTTGATGTGATTGTAAGCTATGCCGCAGAAACCCATGTTGACCGCTCCATAATGAACCCGCGCGAATTCGCGATGACCGATGTAATCGGCACGCAAACGCTTTTGGAAGCCGCGAAAAAATATAAGCACCCTTTATATGTCCAAATTTCCACGGACGAGGTTTTCGGGTCGGTAGAAAGCGGGAAATTTACCGAAGAGTCGCCATTTTTGCCGAATAGTCCGTACGCGGCTTCAAAAGCCGGCGGCGACTTGCTTTGCCGCGCGTACGCCATTACTTACAAAATGCCGATTATTGTCACTCATTCCTGCAATTTTTTCGGGCAGTACCAATATCCGGAAAAATTTATCCCGCTTTTCATAACTAATCTTTTGGAAGGCAAAAAAGTCCCGCTTTACGGCAAAGGCGGAAATATCCGCGAATGGATTTACACCCAAGACCATTGCTCGGCAATTGATTTTATTCTGCATCACGGAAAAGCTGGCGAAGTATATAATATCGGAACCGGCTGGGAAAAAACGAATCTTGAAATAACCAAATTAATTTTAGGAGCGCTCGGAAAAGGCGAAAGCCAGATTGAATTTGTCAAAAATCGTCCGGCGCACGACTGGCGCTATTCGCTTGACAGCTCAAAACTCCGCTCGCTGGGCTGGAAGCCGAAATATGAATTTAAAGACGCGCTGCTGGAAACAATTAAATGGTATAAAAATAACGAGAATTGGTGGAAACCATTAAAATCAGGGGATTATCTTAAGTATTACGAGGAGCAATACAAAAATAGGTAATTTGATTTTATAAACTTTTTTAAATTCCAAATCACAAATCCCAAATTCCAAACAAATTCCAAATCTCAATTTTTCCGCCTCCGGCGGACCCGCCGAAGGCGGGCAATAGCCCAATTTTCAAGTTTTAGTTTTAAAATTAAATCATTAGAAATTGATTAAAAATTAGAAATTAGAAATTGAAAATTAAATCATGATTTTTAAATATAACTGAAATTTTATGGCACAAAAACGCTCTAAAAACGCAAGAAAGATATTAATTTTAGGCTCCTCCGGCATGCTGGCCGCTGACCTGATAAAGGTTTTTCGGGAAAAGGAAAAATATAAAATCACCGCATGGGATCGCGATGATTTGGATATTACAAACGAAGAAGCGGTAAATAAAAAAATATCCAAGCTAAAGCCGGACATTATCATCAACGCCGCGGCTTATACGGCGGTTGACAAATGTGAAACAGAGTTTGACAAGGCGCTTTTGATTAATGGTTATGCTTTGCGATTTTTGTCGGAATCCGCCTTAAAAATCGGCGCGATTTTGGTTCATTACAGCACCGACTATGTTTTTAACGGCGAAAACTCCAAGGGCTACAAAGAAGACGACGAGCCGAATCCTGTTAGCTCCTACGGACAATCAAAATTCGTCGGCGAACAAATGATTTTACTTGCAGAGGCCAACAATTATGGAGGTTGCGGCGGTTGCGCCTTGAGTCGCGGCAAATGCGCGAAAGCCGCTTCAAAAATAAAACCTTTTAAATATTACCTTATCCGCACATCCTGGCTTTACGGCCACAATGGAAAAAATTTCGTTGACACCATGATTTCTCTCGGACAATCCCGAGGACTCGGGACCGAGTTAAAAGTAGTCAACGACCAATTCGGCAAGCCGACTTACACTTTGGACTTGGCAAAGAAAACCCGTGAAATTATTGAAAAAAATCTTCCATTCGGCGCATATCATTTTACCAACGAAACTGGCAAGAAGGGAATTAGCTGGTACGATTTTGCGCGCGAATTTTTTAAGATTAAAAAGATAAAAGTTAAGGTTAAGCCCGTTACTACCAAAGAATTTTACGGCGCCGACAAAACCCGCTTGGCAAAGCGGCCAAAATATTCAATGCTTGTAAACACGAAATTGCCGCGAGCGCGCGATTGGAAAAAAGCGTTAAAAGATTATCTTTTAAGCTAAATCTATGATTCACGGAGTAATAATAAAAGACCTTAAAAAATTTGAAGACAACCGCGGATGGCTCGCGGAAATTTATCGCGAAGATGATCCCGAGTACTCAAGAGATTATCGTCCGGCAATGGCTTATGTTTCGGTCACCCAGCCCGGAATCGCGCGGGGTCCGCACGAACACAAAAAGCAATCGGATTTATTTGTTTTCTTGGGTCCGGGAAAATTTCGGTTGTACCTCTGGGACAACAGAAAACAAAGCCCGACCTTTGGCGAAAAGATGGAAATTGAAGCTGGCGAAGACGCGCCAAAGATGGCGGTGGCGCCGCCGGGCGTGGTGCACGGCTATAAATGCGTTTCGGATATTCCGGGCTGGGTAATAAATCTTCCAGACGCGCTTTACGCGGGCAAGGGCAGAAAAGAGCCGGTTGACGAAATTCGCCGGGAAAGCGACCCCCAAAGCCCGTTTAAGATAGAATGAATTTCAGCAATTTTAGGATTTATGAAGAATGAACCTTCGGGGTTATTTTTAAAAATATCTTCTTTTTTTATAATTTCAAATTATTGACAAATCTTGCGACCGCAAGAAAAGTAAGTTATTATAATATTGATATTAATAAATAGTTTAAGGTCTGCAAAATTTATGGCGATAAAAAATAACAGGCATGAGACTATTAGCAATTTGTTAAAATTTATTTTAGTCGGTGGCGCAGTGGCGATAGCGATGACTTCGCCATATTTTCTGACGAATATTTTATTCAAAAAATCTTTTAGAAGAAGCTATAAAAATTTGAAGGAGAAAAAGAAATTTTATAATACTTTTTACTATTTAAAAAGAAGAGGGTTGATAGAGATAGAAAATATAAATAATCAAATTTATATTTCACTTACCAAAGAGGGAAAACAATGCGCCGGTAAATATCAAATAGACGAACTTAGCATAGAAAAGCCGTCAAAATGGGACAAAAAATGGCGGATGATTGTTTTTGACATACCGGAAAAATATCGCATCAAGCGGGAAGCGTTCAGGGGCAAATTAAAAGAGCTGGGATTTGCAAAATTGCAGGAGAGCGTATGGGCGCATCCGTACGAATGCGACGAAGAGATAGATTTACTTAGGGAATTTTTTGGATTATCGGATAAGAACCTGCAATTACTTTTAGTGGAGAATATTAGCAATGATTACGAATTAAGAAGTAAGTTTAAGGTCTAGTGTTAATTTTTATTGCGGCTTCCACGGGGTAAACAAGGTAAATTATTACTTTAAATTATGTTGTTTTGTAATTCTTGAATATTCTTGCGACCGCAAGAAAAGTAAGGAGTTTTAATCCCGAGAACTCGGGACTTAATTCTTGAATATTCTTGCGACCGCAAGAAAAGTAAGGAGTTTAAAAATCTTAAATCTTAACTTGTGTTTTAACATGTTTTAATAAAGAATGAAAAGTGTTGCGTTAGATTCTGGAATCAAACTTTATATTTAAAATTAAAAAAATAACACCATAAAAATAA
>JAHIHE010000030.1 GCA_018899995.1 Patescibacteria group bacterium
GACGAAAAGAAAATAATCTATTATTTATTTAAAAATCAAATTGGGGCGCCAGCTGATTTTGAAAAAGAGATTAAGAAAAAAAGAGCAACCGTTGTTAGAAGGCTTAGACATTTAGAGGAATTACAAGCTATAAAAAGGACAAAAAAAGTCGGTCCCAATGTTAGGTATAAGTTGACACCGCATATGTTATCTAAGGCTGAATTAGATAATAATAATCAAAAAGGAACAAAACAGGCTAAATTACTGTAAAATTAGATGTCTGATACATCTGTGATACATCCGTGATACATCTCTTCCGTACATGTGGATAACTTATAATCAAGTGCTATGCAACTAAAAATCTACCAAGAAAACGCAATAGATGATTTATTGACCAAAGCCAAGCGGCTTTTGGGTTATTCAGGCGGTAAAAAATTGGTTTTTAAGTCGCCGACTGGTTCCGGTAAAACAATAATGATGGCGGAATTTTTGAAACAACTGCTTGACGATAGACCTGCCCGCCGAAGCCTCGGCGCAGGCGGGGAAGTTAGGCAATCACTCGGCTTCATTTGGACGGCTCCAAGACAACTACATATCCAAAGCAGAGAAAAGTTAGAAAACTATTTTGAAACGAGCCGAGCGTTAAAGTGTTCCTATTTTGAAGATTTGGACGATAGAAAAATCAGCGAAAATGAGATTTTGTTTTTCAACTGGGAAAGTATTAACAGGGCGGACAATATTTATATTCGGGATAACGAGCAGGAGTTTAATTTATCCAAAGTTTTAGAAAGAGCAAAAGAAGATGGCCGAGAAATAATTTTGGTTATTGATGAAGCGCACCACCACGCCACGAGCCAGATTTCACAAGGCCTAATTCAAATGATTGGGCCAAAATTGACAATTGAGGTTACGGCAACGCCAGCGACAATTACTGATGAAGATGAAAAAGTGTTTGTTCAGTTAGATGATGTTAAAAAAGAAGGAATGATTAAAAAGGCCGTTATCTTGAACGATGATTTTGATAATTTTATCCGAGAAGGAAAAATCAAAACGCAAAAATTAAGCGGCGGCAGCGAGGAATTAGTCATAAACGCCGCGCTGAAAAAGAGACAGGAATTGGTGAGGGAATTTCAGAAAGAGGGGGTTAATGTAAATCCTTTAGTTTTAATTCAGTTGCCCGACAGAAAAACAAGTTTGGAAGACAGAATAAGGGAACGGGTAGAAAGCATTTTGAAGAATAAATATAAAATCTCAACTGAAAAAGAAAATAATAAATTGGCGATTTGGCTTTCGGGCGAGCATATCAATAAAGAAGAAGTGGAAAAGTCGGATAATTATGTTGAAGTTTTAATTTTCAAACAGGCAATTGCTTTAGGTTGGGACTGTCCGAGAGCGCAGATTTTAGTTTTGTTTAGGCAGTGGCATAGCCCGATTTTTTCCATTCAGACCGTCGGCAGAATTATGCGAATGCCCGAGCCAGACAAAGGACATTATGGAAACGAAATTCTGAATTACGGCTATGTTTATACCAACTTGGACAATATAGAAATTCAGGAAGACATTGCCAAAGATTACATCACTATTTACACAAGCAAAAGACGCACCGACTATAAGCCCATAAATTTGCTTTCTTGCTATCCAAAGAGACATCGCGAGAAAACGAGATTGTCGCCGCTATTTCAAGAGATATTTTTAAAACAAGCCAAGGAATACGGATTGAAAAATAAAATTGATAAAAAGGCGAGAAAATTTGACTTAAAAATTATTTCTGATTACAAAGCCGAAGATGTTGACGCTTTGGCTGGAGCAAAAATCATTGGCGATAAAGAGATAAAGGCAAGCGGTTTTGACATGCAGAAATTGTTTGATTTTTTTGTGCGCAATAATTTAACCCCGTTCTATCCCGAAGATAGATCGGTTGGCAGAGTTAAAGAAGCAATCTATAAATTTTTTGAGCAGGAATTAAAAATGTGGTACGGCGATGTTTGGGAAGAAATTGTCCAGATTATTTTGAGCGACAAAAATTCGCGGCATTTTGTTAATGTTTTGGACAAAGCAAAAGAAAAATATCAAGCGGAGGTTGTAAAAAGAGAAAGCGAAATGATTAATGTAGAAAATTGGAATGTGCCGGAAACTTTATCTTACAGTAATGAATATACAAAAGAGGAAGTTAAAAAATCAATTATGCGGCCGTTTTTTGTAAAATGGGGTTCGGAAGCGGAGAAAAAGTTTGTTGAATTTTTAGAAAAATTACCGAGCGTTGAGTGGTGGTTTAAAAATGGAGACCGAGATGCGACATTTTTTGCTGTGCCTTACGACAACAGAGAAAAGAAACCTTTTTATGTTGATTTTATTGTGAAGTTGAAAGATGGAAAGATTGGCTTATTTGATACCAAAGCGGGGCTGACCAAACAAGTTGCCGGTCCAAAAATTGATGGATTATGTAAATACATTCAGGACGAAAACAAGAAAGGCAAAAAATGTTTTGGCGGGATAGTCGTCAACACCGACCGGAATTATCGCGGGCGATGGGTTTATTTCGACAAAACCAGCAAGGATTTTAAAGATAACTCTTTTGATAATTGGACTGATTTGATATTATAGGCGGCGCGCCAGCTTTGCTGGCACGAAATTCGCCGGCAATGGAAAAACAAGGGCGGGCAACGACAAAGAATTCCCTTTTACTAAATCATTAAAATTTTGTATCATAGAAATGCGAAATACAAAGCCCGACTATTGATACTGTTCAGAAAACCTGCCCCGTAGTCAGCTTTGATGTACTGCTGGGGTCGCCGATGCGCTGGCGTAAATACAAACCTTATCTTTTTTCAAAAGGGAAATCCGACAAAAGAAATTTGGTATTATGAATTGCCTTTACCCGAAGGTCTAAAACAATATACCAAAGGCAGGCCAATCCGCGACGAAGAATTTGCTTCGGCTCGCCGTAGCTTGGGCGTAGGCGGCACCAGTATAAAAGGGCGTAAGGCAAGCAAGAATATGTGGAAAGTAAGCATAAAAGAAATTCAAGAAAAAAATTACAATCTGGACTTCAAAAATCCGAATAAAAAAGATTCGGAAATTCAGAAGTCGCCGAAAGAATTATTGAGGGAGATTGAGGAGAGGGAGGAGAAAATTAGTAAAATACTTGATGAAATCAAAAAGCGGATATGAACAAATCTAATGCGTATTGACAGCATATTTCACATTTGATACACTATTGTTATAATTATGAAAAGCAGTAAAAATCTAATTGAACAGTTAAATACCCTGTCGTATTTCAGCAAAAAGACCATACACGAGATTGGCAAGCAGTTCGGGCTTAAAAATACCACGGTTGGCACCTATATCAGCCGTTTTTTGAAGCGCAAAGAGATTATTCATCTTAAAAAGGGGCTTTATGTGTCTGCTGATTTTTTTAATAAAAACAGAGGCGATATTTCCTATTCATTTTATCTGGCAAACATTTTACGAACGCCATCGTATGTAAGTTCGTGGACGGTGCTCCAGTATTATAATTTAACCACTGAATCGATATACACCATAACTTCAATTACGCCAAAAGTTACCCGGACATATAAAACAAAGGTGGGGACATTTGCCTATCAGTCGATAAAAAAGGAATTGTTTTCTGATTTTTCTTTAGCTAAGGGATCGCCAACTTCACTAACGGGCAAATTTGATTTTTTTATTGCGTCTCCCTCAAAGGCGCTTTTTGATTTGCTTTATTTCAAAACACATCAGTTTCGAGGCGTGCGGTTTAAAGATATAAAGGCATTGATTGAGGAATTGCGAATTAATATTGACGAAATGAACAAGAAAGATCAGTCCGCTTTTTATGCAATGATTAAAAAATATCTATGAGTGAACAGATTCTCACCACATTAAAAAGAAAGATTGAGGACATTTCCGTTTATGGCGAGGTTGATGCCGAAACAAAACGCAACATTCTTAAAGAAGAGCTGCAGTTTTATATTCTTAATTTTATTTACCATCACCCGAAGTATGGCAAATGGATTATAGACCTGTTGCACAATAGCTCCTCATTTACCTCAATTTCTGGTAAAATAGAAGTATATGAGATACAACAATTTAAAACAAAGCCCAAAACACTTTCTTGCCTTTACTGGCTTGACAGTGGCAGAGTTTGACAATCTAATCAGAGATAATCGCCAGGACTGGCAAAACCAAAGAATAGAACGGCTGCTGAAAAACAATCCAAAAAGGAAACGGAAAATCGGAGGTGGCAGAAAATTTGCGTTAGAGACCTTTGAAGACCAGCTGCTTTTAACTCTAATTTTAACCAAAAGCTATTGCTCCTGCCTGCTTTTGGAATATTTATTCAACATTGACGCCAGCACGGTCTGCCGAACCGCTCAAGCCATTATGACTCTTATCAAGAAAGACGGTAAATACATCATCTCCATTAATCCCAGACAAGGCAAGAAGATTACAACTTTAGATGAGTTGAGAAAGGTTATGCCTGATATTGATGAAATACTGGCTGATTGCACCGAACAGAAAATACCCAGACCTCAAAAGAAAGCCAAAAGAAACAAACATCACTCAGGCAAGAAAAAGGCCTTTACCATTAAAACACAACTCGCCACCACTAAACAAGGACTGATTGTTAACATTGGCAAGCCAATTGCTGGACGTCAGCACGACTATAAGATATTCAAGTCGTCCAATCTTTCAAAACTCATTCCTAAAGATGCCAAACTTTATCTTGATAGCGGTTATCAAGGAGTTCAAAAGGACTTCCCAGATTTGAATGCGGTTATTCCACACAAACGAACCAGAAACGGCAATCCCCTGACTCGTTCCCAGAAAATTCAGAATAAAAAACAAAGAAAAATCAGAGTAGTTATTGAACACACGCTTTCTCAATTGAAAAAGTTCCAAATTCTTCACCAGACATATCGCAATTCCTTGCAAAACTACGAAATGGCTTTTGGGTTTGTGGCTAATATTGTCAACTTTCGCATGCTTTGCAGATTAAATACTGCATAACAGGCGAAAACTGACAACGAGGAGTTTTAATTTGTTTCAAAGTTTAATTATTTTGCAATGGGTCTTATGTTCCCTGAATTAATAATAGACAGAGGATTTATGCTCAGCGAAGCATTTGATTTGTTCGCGATTAGCGGGATAATGCTTGCGATGATTATATTCATTCCGCTGGTTAGGTGGCATAACTCTCGCTATATACAAGTCTATTATAAAAAAATGGCAAAAATTCATCTGGATAATGCGCGGCGTCTCTGTGAAATTACCGATGTCGGGCAAGAGATAGAGAAAATATTCGTTTTTTTATACGATTTTTATCCTTATCTTTTGTTGAATACTTACGTCACGCTTGGCGATATCGGAAGTAGCAATGGGGAAATACGCCGCATTCGCGAAAAAGGGGAAAAAGCGTGGGCAAGAGAACCTTTGATAAGGGCATATAAAAAAAGCGTTCGACCAAATTTAACAATCTAGCTAAATATAAAATTATGCTGGATTTTTTTACGAACCAAATCTTGCTTTTTTTTGCCAAATTGCTGTCTTACGCAAATCCATAATAGTTTTGTGATAATACCGGCAAGTTTACCCCCACGCCTAATAGTAATTATTGGTCGTTAAAAGGTCATAAAATTAATTTTAGATGCGGGGGTTTAGTTTTGCTTTATCACTAAAACCTGCTCGAGCAGGAAATATTGATAAAATAAAAAAACTATTATATAATAAGATTAATGAAAAAAGACACTGCAAAAAATATCACAAAAAGCATTTTATTCTCTCTTTTTGCTTTAGGCGCCGTAGGCGCGATTATTACCTTGCCCGGTTTAGCCCTTTTGGGCAAAGAATTTACAGGTTGGAAGAAATATAAAAGATTTCGCCTGAAGTCAACTTTTAAACGCTTAGAAGATCAGAAAATGATTAAATTTTTCGAAAAAGACGATGGCGTGATAGAGCTCGAACTAACCCAAAAAGGGCATAAGAGAATTTTACGCTATCAATTTGAAGACATGAAAATAAAAATTCCTCATAAATGGGATGGATTTTGGAGAATGGTTAGTTTCGATATTCCCAATAATAAAAAACAAGCGAGGGAAGCGCTTCGGGAAAAACTTATAAAACTTGGTTTTTATAAATTCCAAGAAAGTGTTTTTGTCCACCCGTATGATTGCAAAAATGAGATAGATTTCATCAAAAATATTTTTAATATTGGCCCCTTTGTAAGCTTTATTGTTGCGAAAGAAATCGACAATGATTTTAAATTGCGCAAAGTATTTTTATTGGATTAACGGATAATTCACCACATCTGATTTCTTTGCGCTTTTATCACAAAATCTATTGCAGAACCATTTCAGGAATTATCTTGAATTAAAATATCACTAAAACCTGCTCGAGCAGGAAATATTGATATTTAGAGGTTGTAGAGTTTTGGCAAGAAAGTGTTTTGATAAGTTTTAAAAAAGCATTTAAAAATTAACAAGAGAAAAGAAGTTTGACTTAAGGTTTTGACCGAATTTCTTTTTTAAGATAAGATAAGATAAGTTAAGGTAAAATTTCAATTATTAAAGAGAAAAATTTTGTAAACCCCGTTACCACGGGTTTATCCACTTTGACTGCGTACAGAGCGTTTTGGTAGCGGGGTAAACTTAAACATGTTTAAACCAAATAATAAAGAAAGTAATTTACATAAAACAGAACAAAAATCCTCTGTTGCTCTCCGCGAGGAGGCGATTTTGAAATTCTGGGAAGAAAACAAAATTTTTGAGAAATCCGTCAGTCAACGGCCGGAATCAAGAAAATTTATTTTTTACGAAGGTCCGCCGACTGCCAATGGCAAGCCGGGAATCCATCATGTTTTGGCGCGGTCTTTTAAGGACATAATTTGCCGCTATAAAACAATGCGGGGATATAGAGTTGAGCGGAAAGCCGGCTGGGATACGCATGGTCTTCCTGTGGAGCTTCAAGTGGAAAAGGATCTCAAGATTTCTTCAAAGCCCGAAATAGAAAAATTTGGCATTGAAAAATTCAATAAAAAATGCAAAGCCTCGGTTTGGAAATACAAAGACGAATGGGAGAGGATGACCAAGCGCATCGCTTTTTGGCTGGACTTGGAACATCCTTATATTACCTACAGCAATGAATACATTGAATCGGTCTGGTGGATTTTATCCGAGATTTATAAAAAAGGTTTGATTTATGAAGGGCACAAAGTAGTGCCGTATTGTTCGCGTTGCGGCACAGGTTTATCAAGCCACGAAGTGGCGCAAGGGTATAAAAAGATAAAAGATACTTCGGTTTATATAAAATTTAAAATTAAATCCGGCCAGAAAATCGGTGGTTTTATTACTGATGATAATACTTATTTTCTGATTTGGACGACTACGTCGTGGACTTTGCCCGGAAATGTGGCGTTGGCAGTGGGGGAAAATATTGAATATGTTTTAGTTAAACTTACAAAAGAAAGAGAACAATCGGGAAAAGTTAGTTATTATTATATTATTCTTGCTAAGGATATTTATGAAAAGTCTAAAAAATCAGATCATCCACTATATGAAAAAATTGGAACCTATCTTGATTATGCCCCAGATTTACCAATTGGATTACCCGACAATCCAGATTTTGTTGAAAAAGATACAGGAGAAATTATAAAAAGTTTTTTTGGCAAAGATCTACTTGGTCTAGAATACGAACAATTATTTGATTTTATAAAACCCGACAAGCCCGCTTTTAAAGTCGTATCAGGGAATTTTGTAACAACTCAAGACGGTTCAGGAATTGTCCATATTGCGCCGGCGTTTGGCGAGGATGATATGCAAGTGGCAAAAGAAAACGATCTGCCGGTTTTGATGACTGTGAATTTGCAAGGGAAATTCATTCCGGAAATTACTCCGTGGCAGGGAAAATATGTGGCGAGAGAAGAAACCAATAAAGAAATCATCAGCGAGCTGGAAAAGCGAGGCGTTTTATTCAAAAAGGAAGAAATAGAGCATGATTATCCTTTTTGCTGGCGTTGCGGCACGAAATTGATTTACTACGCCAAAAAATCCTGGTTTATCAAGATGACGGACGAAAAGATTAAAAGGGCGCTTATTGAAAATAACGAAAAAATAAATTGGGTTCCGGAGTATATCAAAAAGGGCCGTTTTGGCGAGTGGCTGCGCGAGGTGAAGGATTGGGCGCTTTCGCGCGAACGTTATTGGGGAACACCGCTGCCGATCTGGAAATGTAAAAAATGTAAGGATATAGAAGTGATCAATTCTATTGACGATTTGCGTGCGAAGACTTCGAAGAGGATAATGAAGATTATATTTTTAAGACATGGGGAAAGCGGAAAAAATATAGAAGGAATCAACTCGGATAGTCTTGAAAAATATCCTTTAATCGAAGAGGGAATAAAGCATGCCGAGAAAGCGGCCAGTAAACTCAAGGATAACGGGATTGATGTCATAATCACATCTCCAGTTTTGCGCACCAGGCAGACGGCGGAAATCATAAACAAAAAATTGAAAGTCGAAGTAATAACGAATAATTTAGTGACGGAATATAAATACGGATCCTGGAACGATAAGACCAAGAAATATCTTCTGGAAAATGACGAGCTTTATAGAAATTACAAAAAAATAGATAATCCGGCGGAAAAATATAATTTCGTACACGGAGGTGATGGGGAGTCGAGAGCTCAAATGGAAATTCGTATTAAAGAGTTCGTTGATTTTTGCCTCGAAAAATATCCCGGAAAAAATATTTTGGTTGTGGGTCATGGCGGATTGAATGGAATATTTAAAAGGGTTTTAAGCGGTATTTCGATCAGTGGCTTCTTTGTGGCTGAAAACGCGCTTGGTTATTGCGAGAGTGAAATCTACTATGTAGACGAAAAAGGAAGGGAATTTAATTTGCATCGGCCTTACATAGATGGTATTACTTTTAAATGCGATAAATGCGGCGGAGAAATGCGGCGAGTTCCCAATGTGATTGATTGCTGGTTTGATTCCGGTTCAATGCCATTCGCTCAAGACCATTGGCCTTTCGCTCAAAACCAAAAACCAAAAACCAAAAACCAAAAACTATCTCCGCCGGAACTTTTTCCCGCCGATTATATCAGCGAAGCGATTGATCAGACGAGAGGGTGGTTTTATACTTTATTGGCAATTTCAACTTTATTGGATTTTGGCGCGCCTTATAAAAATGTCATTACTTACGGCCATGTTTTGGATGCCATGGGACAGAAAATGAGCAAATCAAAAGGCAATGTAGTTGACCCTTGGGAGGTGGCTGATAAATATGGCATTGATGTTTTGCGGTGGTATTTTTATACAGTTGGCGGTCCGGGCGAGCCCAAAAGATTTGATTTTAAAGATCTTGCCGAAGTGCAGAATAAATTTTTCCGCACCTATTGGAATTCGTATCTGTTTTTTAAAACTTATGGTAAGGAAAAAAGGCCCGCTTCGCCGAATCAAGGCGAGTTTTCGGCAAAAGCCAAGGACTTGAACTTATTGGACAGATGGATTATCTCGCGGTTAAACGAAACAATTTTAGAGGCGACAAAACTTCTTGATGATTACGATGTTATCCGTTCGGCTCGGCTGATCGGAAATTTCGTTGATGAATTATCCAATTGGTACATACGCCGTTCGCGCGACAGAATGCGAACTCCCGCTTCGCCAAAGCTCCAGCGAGGCGAGGAAGAATCTGCGGCCGTCTGGACTCTCTCGCTGGTTTTAAGTGAGTTGACAAAACTTACCGCGCCCTTTGCGCCGTTTATTTCGGAAGAAATTTATCGCGATATTAAAATTAATAATTGTCCGGAAAGCGTCCATCTTTCTGATTGGCCAAAAGCCGATGAAAAATTGATCGATAAGAATTTAAATAAAAAAATGGAAGGAATTCGTACAATAGTAACTTTAGGTTTAGCGGCGCGCGCTAAGGCAAAGATTAAAGTTCGGCAACCAGTCGCTTCGCTCAAAATCAAAAATCAAAAATCAAAAATCAAAATTAAGGAAGAATTATTAAATTTAATCAAAGATGAACTGAATGTTAAAAATATAATTTTTACAGAAAAGATTAATGAAGAAAAAGGTTGGATAATTGAAAAAAGCGGTGAAATTACAGTAGCGCTTGATACAAAAATTACCGACGAACTCAAGGAAGAGGGAATTGTTCGCGATATAGCGCGGCATATTCAGACAATGCGTAAAGACTTGGGTTTGACCAAGGAAGATTGGATAGAGGTTTATTGCGAAAAAAGCGGAAGTGCGGGGAAAATATTTGCCAATGCCAAATGGGAAAAATACATCAAAGAAAAAACTATTATGAAAAATATCAGCGATTATCAAGCGGGGGAGAAATACGATATGGAAAAAGATCTGCTGCTTGAAGGCGAGAAAATTAAATTTGGAGTTAAAAAAATGTAATAACTTTTATTGGAATAATTTATTGTTAAGAAATTTCAATATTGCTATTATTTGTCATTGCGAGTCCTGTACTCAGGGCGAAGCAATCTCAAGTTTCGGCTATAGATTGCTTCGTCGCTTCGCCAGCTGGCGGAGGCTCCTCGCCCTGTTAGATAATTTATATCAAATATGTACAAGTGAAATATATTACCATCTAACAGGGCGAGCAATGACAGAAGAGCCGAAGGCTTAATTTATTCTTTGTTTAAAAATTTAGTCATTGAAAATTATTTAGAAATTAGAAATTAAAAATTAAAAATTTTTAATCATGGAACTCCCTTATTCCCAACAAGGCATAGTTTTAGCAAGCGACGATTTTAAAGAGAAAGACAGAATTTTGACAATCTACACGAAAGAATTTGGCAAAATCAGGGCGATAAGCCGGGGTTCGCGGAAAATAGATTCAAAGCTTGCCCCGCATCTTGAAGTTTTAAGCTATTCAAACTTGATGCTTTTTTCCGGCAAATCGCTGATTACCATTACCGGAGCGTTTGAAATTAAGAATTTCCGGAATCTGAAAAACAGCGCGGAAAAATTATCAGCCGCTTTGTATCTGGCGGAATTGCTAAACCGAGCGACATTTGAAAATCTTCCGGATGAAGAAATTTTTAATCTTCTGCTGGATTTGCTGAAATATCTGGATAAAGATATTCATGAAAGCGCTGAAAAGCTTAAGCCGGCGGAAGTAATTTTGATTTTTAAATTTAAGCTTTTAAATTTCTTAGGTCTGCTTCCGGAAGCAGAAAAAGGCGAATACGACCTTGTTTTCAAATTCGCCCGCGCGGATTTCGCTGAATCGGAAAATTTAAACCTGTCAACCGCGGAAAAAGAAAAGCTGGACAAAGGATTGAATTATTCCTTTGCCGATATACTTTCAAAAAATTTAAACAAATTTAATCAATAGAGTCATATGAAAAAAGTTTTTTTGACAATCGCGCTTTTAGCCGTTTTGGGATTTTTCGCATCCTCCATTTACCAGAGTTTTTATAAAAACGGCAAATCTTTCAATGAGGCGAACACAGTCATCCGCGTTGACGGGCCAAAAGAGGCGGAGATAGGCGACGAAGCGGTTTTCTCAATTTACTACAAAAACGGCAACAGGGTTAATTTAAAAGATGCCGTACTTACCTTGAAATATTCCGAAGGAGGATTTAGCGACATTAAGGATATTTCCGGATTCGGAACGATAAAAAAACAGTCAATCGTCTGGGAAATGGGAGAAATCGCCGGCGGCTTTGAGGGAACGATTAAATTTTCCGCGAAAATAGCCGGCCTGAACGCAAATTTGCTTACTGCCGCGATGGATTATCAGTCGGAAAATTTTAATTCCGATTTTTCCGCCAAAAATGAATATACTTTCAGCATAAAATCCCCCAAAATATCCCTGGACATTTTTGCTCCTAAAGAGCTGGTTAGCGGACAGGAAATAAAATATGTTCTTGCTTATACCAACTCCACTCCGGTTAATTTTGACGGAGTCAGAATTAAATTCAATTATCCCGCGGGATTCGTTTTTTCGGGCAGCAATCCCAAATCAGGCGATGCAAATGATATTTGGGAAATTCAAAACCTTACAAAATCTTCCAGCGGACAAATAGAAATAAACGGCGTTTTAAGCGGCGAGAGTGCGGAAATTAAAACAACCGGAGTCGTGATTGAGCAGAAAAACGGCGAAGGAAAATTTGTTTTCAATAACGAAACAAGCGCGCAGACCAGCATAATCAGTTCTCCGTTTTCCGTATCCCAGACAATAAACGGCAAAGAAATTTACGCAGCGAGCGCCGATGAGATTTTGAATTACACGGTTAGATTCAGAAACCTCGCGCAAGAGCCGCAAAATAATCTAGTGGTAAGCATTGTTTTAGAGGGAGAAGCGGCCGATTTTTCCACGCTTGCCGCGGAAAACGCCACGGTTGATAAATCGACGCGCACGATTACTTGGGACAAAAAAAGCAAAAACGAGTTAGCGAGTTTGGCTCCAGACAAAGAGATAGAAGTGAGTTTTAGCTTAAGAGTGAAAAACCAACTTCCGGTTTCCGATTCCGCGGGAACGGGATTTCTGATAAAGGATGCCATTATCCTCAAAGACGGCAATATTTTTAACGCCGATGGCGACAACAAAACAATTATTTCTTCCGCTTTTGAAACCAAAGTGAATTCTTTTGTCGCGCTTTTTACGCGCGGATATTTTAACGATGACGGCCGGCTTACTGCTGCCGGACCAATTCCTCCAAAAGTTGGCGAGACCACCACATACAACATCCATTGGCAAATTTTGAACACAAACAACAAAATCAAAAATACTAAGATTACCGGAGTTCTGCCGGAAAATGTAAGATGGGTGGGCAATATATTTCCACTGGAGGAAAAAATATTTTATGATATAAATTCACGAACAATAACATGGGAAGCCGGCGCGCTTGAGCCGGGTGTCGGAACCTTGTCTCCCTTGAGAGAAGTTTTGTTTCAGGTAAGCGTGAATCCAATAGTGCAGGATATCGGAAAATATCTGGTTCTGGTTGACAAAAATATTTTAACCGCTACCGATGACTTTACTTTAAGCGAAATTTCTACATCTTCGGAAGGCATTACCACTCGCCTACCCGATGATTTAAGCATCGGCGCCGAACAAGGAATAGTCGCGCAATGAAAGGCGGGGCTTGCCCGCCCAACTTTTCAAAAAAGTTAGGCGGGCTTGACAAGATTTTTATAAATAGTATGCTGGTTATAGTTTAGATAAATTTTATGGTTTATTCGCAAAACAACCGATTTTTCTTTTTCTTTTTTACGCCGCCAATTGGCAGGTTGTCTTTGCGTATAAATTAAAGAAAAAGAAAACCAGGGAATTACGCAAGAAGGCCTGTCAAAGGGCTTTTTTGTTTATTTCCCCATGCTTTGCGTGGTTAGAAATAAACAACCCCGTTTTGTTTTTGCCATTATTTTTTGTTGGTAAAAATTAAGGTTTATTTGCAAGTTGCGATGCAGTGCCCGAATAGGGCCGAGTCCACCAGCCCGCTTCGCCATAGCGCAAGCGAGGCGAGTAGACGGACGAGTGCATCGCCGTGGAATAATTTGCAAAAACAGAATGGGTAATGCCGAATGGAATAACAAGCAAAATTGATGTGTGGGTAATTTTGCCTCAAACGGAAGCTTTAGTCAGTATGGTAATATGTATTATCATACTGGAAAAAAAATTAAAGTTTTCGCCTGCGGCAAAGTTCGCGGGATAAGATTTATATCTTATTGATAAATAAAACAGGAGGAATGCACATTGAAAATAAAAAAATAGGATATTTCGGAGAACCGGGAAGCCATACCGAAAATGCGGCAAAAGGATTTTTTGAACAAAAGGCAAATGGCGGGTTTAAGATAGACTATATGTCTTTTGCGACGATAACTCTTCTACTCGAGGCTTTACTGAAAAAGCAAATAGACAAAGCTGTTTTGCCTATAGAAAATTCTATTGAAGGAGTAGTTACCCTTTCAATAGACGAGTTGATTAATGGCAGTGGAATTAAAATAGAAAACGAGGTAATTGTAGAGATTCGGCACCATCTAATCAGCGTAGGTTCAATTAAAGAAGTGAGAAAAGTAATTTCTCATCCTCAAGCTTTGGCTCAATGCAGCAAATTTATCCAGAATTTGCATTTGCCCTTAGCAGAGGACAGAATTATAGCTGCCATTAGCACTAGCGCGGCTGTTAAAGAAGTCGCGAAAAGAAATGATCCAAAAATCGCCGCAATCGGTTCAGAATCGGCGCTTCGGATTTATAAGCGCGACAATTGTGAGTTAGAAATTTTGGCAAAAAATATTCAAGACGAAGAAACAAATAAAACTCGCTTCTTTGTGTTGGGTCATGAGAATAACCCGTGGACGGGAAAAGACAAAACATCAATTATTTTCGGCACAGAAGATAAGTGCGGAAGCTTGGTTGACGTACTTCTTGTTTTTAAGGTGCTTGGTATAAATATGATGCAAATTTCTTCAAGACCTTCAAAAAAGAAGCTTGGCGAATACATTTTCTGGGTTGATATTGATGGCCATAGAGAAGAGAAAACAATTCAAGTCGCGATTGGACAAATCGCGAAGATAACCACGTTTTTGAAAATTCTCGGTTCCTACCCAAAAGCCGAATAGATAATTAAAAAATTCGGAAGTGCGAGTAAAAAAACTTGCACCTCCGAGAATTTTTTTGCTTCAGATAAAAGTTTTAATCAGTATGATAATACATATTACCATACTACAAAAAGATTGAAGTTTTCGCCTGCGGCTAAACAAAGCCCGGTAAAAAAATAAAAGCGACTTAAATTCTTTTGATTTATTTAGCAATTTTGATATACTTAAACAATAATTAGAACAAAACATATGCCTAATAAAATTATAAGATCAATTTGTTATTTTACTAAAAAACCGAGCGATAAAACGGTTAAAAAACTTTCCGAAACAACCGGTTTATTGGCAAGCAAAGATTATGAAATTCAGACGAAAAGAATCTGCGCTTCGGGCGTGAGCGTGAAAGAATTAGGCGAGAATATAAGTGATAAAAATATTTTATTAAATGTTGGAACTTTGGATCTTAAAGCGGCTAACAAGCATCTGGATGATTTTTTTGGCGAAAGCAATATTTCGTTTAATATTGAGTTATCAAAAGTAGAAGTTACAAAAGAGTGCGTTGATATTTTGTTTAAAATAATAAAAGGCAATCCGGAAAAAACATTTAATTTTTCTTATGTTTTTAATAACGCTCCATCAAGTCCGTTTTTTCCATCAGGAAATTATACCGAAGAAGGATTTTCTATAGGTTTGCAATTAACGAATTTGTCTGACAATTGCAATACGATTGATGAGTGGTTTAGTGAAATAAGAAAAGTATTTGCCGAGATAAATATATTATTTGAAGGAGATAAAGAATTTCTTGGCATTGATAGCTCAATCGCTCCATTGTTTAACGGGAAAAGCAGCTTAAGAGATTTTATTAATAAAATTGGTTATGATTTCAGCTATTCGGCGCTTACTGATAATTATTTGAAAATTACGGAGTTTATAAAAAAAGAAAACCCTAGGCTGGTCGGATTGTGCGGTTTGATGTTCCCTTGTTTGGAAGATTTCGGCTTGGCTGAGGAATATGAAAAGGGAAATTTTTCAGCGGAGAGAAATATATTTTTATCACTTCATTCAGGATTAGGGATTGATACATATCCCATTGGAATCAATGAAAATCAAGAAAGAATTATAAATATTTTAAAAACAATACAAGGTTTATCAAATAAATACAAAAAACCATTATCTTGTAGGTTTATTTCGGACGGTAAAGCAAAAATTGGAGAAAAAACCGAATTTAATAATCAGTATTTAAAAGATGTGGTTGTGAGGGAATTATGATAGAGGGTTAATTTTTTAAACTATGAATAAAAGATTTAAAGAATTTGTTGAGAAAGCTAAAAACAGCAAGGAATACGCTGAGCATTATTATAGACCTGTTGCACAATAGCTCCTCATTTACCTCAATTTCTGGTAAAATAGAAGTATATGAGATACAACAATTTAAAACAAAGCCCAAAACACTTTCTTGCCTTTACTGGCTTGACAGTGGCAGAGTTTGACAATC
>JAHIHE010000153.1 GCA_018899995.1 Patescibacteria group bacterium
TAGAAGGTTAGACCACAAATCCCTTTTTTATGGCGGAACAGAGACTCTTTATATTGAGGGCATTACCGTCCTTCCATTCTCCCTTACATGCATGTTTTTACAGCCGAAAAGATATGCTTAAGAGGTATTGAGGGGAAGGTTATTAATGTTTTAACCATATTTCAGGTTCTTCGCTTGGTCCGCCCCCAATGGCGACTTTCTTTTTCAGCGGAGCGCAAAAAGCCGTGCCTGATCGTAGAAGATGGCTGTGGTGGCTACTTGAAGCCAAAAAACAATTTGTTTTATGCATCCTTAATTATGCGATTACATCAAGGGAGGGACACCGGGTCGCCCATGAAAATAGGCGGTTCTATTCTTTCAAAGATATATTATGAAAGATCATGCCAAGGCAATCGCGAATAGGCACACTGGGAGCGCTGCATCACAAAATTTGTCGGGGCATCGAACTGAGCAAGCTCTTCAGGGATAAAAAGGATCGGAATAATTTTGTGAATTGGCTGGGTGCCATTTTGTTGGAGACCGGAACCCCCTGCTATGCCTTCGCCTTGATGTCCAATCATTTCTACCTTCTGGTAAAGACGGGCAAGGCTCATGTCCGCACAACCAACCAACCAAACCGACCCTAATCAATCTAATGCAAAGCCTATTCTTTTCTTGACATCTTGGGAAATGGGTCATATTATCCATGTAAATCACTAACACATATTATCAATATGCATGAATACATTTCAAGAATTACTGAAAAGGATTTAGAAAAAGCATTAAATCGGTCTCCGGCTGTTGCCATACTTGGCCCTCGCCAATGCGGAAAATCAACGTTGGCAAAGGCCTTTCTTAAAAGTAGGCCTTCAGACTACCTGGATTTACAGGATAGAGCAGCCCGAAATAAGCTTATAGAACCCGAACTTTATTTTGATCATCATCGTGACAAACTCATTTGTCTGGATGAAATCCAGCAGCTCCCGGAATTTTTTTCCATACTCCGTTCGGAAATCGATAAGGAAAGAAGACCGGGACGCTTCTTAATCCTGGGTTCTGCATCACGAGATCTTATAAGGCAATCAACTGAATCTCTGGCCGGACGCATCGCCTACATTGACCTCACACCTTTTTTACTAAGTGAGGTCCGAAATAAAACAAACTGGAAAAACCTTTGGCTGCGTGGTGGCTTTCCCGATAGCGTGTTGGCCGTAGATGACGAGGATAGTTTTGCATGGCGACATGATTTTATTCGAACATTCATGGAAAGAGACATCCCCAATTTGGGATTCAACATTCCCGTTCCGGTTATTGAACGCTTATGGATACTGCTTTCGCATTATCATGGGCAATTAATAAATTACAGCAAACTCGCCGGCGCAGCAGACCTCTCCATTCCCACCCTTAAGAAATACCTTTTTCTTCTTGAACAAACCTACATGATTCGGTTGTTGGAACCTGCCGAGAAAAACCTCAAAAAGCGATTGATCAAATCTCCGAAAGTGTATCTAAGGGATACCGGAATTTTACATTGCCTCCTTGACATCGAGGATTATGATCATCTGTTAACCAATCCTGTTTCAGGGGCATCCTGGGAGAGTTTTGCCATGGAAAATATTATTGCCATGTATCCATATTGGCGGCCTTCTTTTTTGCGGACGTCTAATGGAGCGGAAATAGATCTTATCCTGGAAAGGGGAAATCGTCGTTGGATTTTTGAGTTCAAACTGTCGAAAGCACCCAAACCCTCCCGGGGGTTTTATGAGCTAAAAGAGTCCCTTCAACCGGAAATGGCGTTTCTCATAGCCCCGGTTGATGCTTCCTATGAAATAAGCCATGGCATCCTGGTAGATTCACCTGAAGGTTTCCTCAAGAAGGGATTGAGCCCCGTAAGTGACTCAGGGGAATCGGTCTCAGATCTCGAATAGTGAATAATTGCATTTTATTCACTATTCAAGATCTGACACCAGAAGACAATTAGTGGTTTGTCTGGAGCACTGGGAGGTGGTGCAGGCGCGGCTGCTCTCAAAGGCGGAGCATCAGCAATTAATGCAGCACTTGTGGGCGGTAGCTTATCTGGTGGAGTTTCAATGGGATTAAACTATATAACAAGCCCTGGCCCCAATATGGTACCCTATAATCCCAAATGATAATATAGAGAAAGACTTATGAGCGAGATTTCAACGAATTTAATGCAATATCTTGTATTTGTTTATGCGATAATCATTGGAATATTGATAGGTTTTTATTTAATCCTTTTAAGTAAATTTCAGGAATATTTGACATTAAAAAAGACAGAAAATAATTGGTTTAAAATAAAGGAAGGGGGATTCAGAGTCATACTTGCAATCACTTCTATCTATATTATTTTTATTATGCCAATTGAGGTATTACGACACTTTATTATTAATCCCAACTATGTGACGAAACTTTATGATTTATATTTCTATAGTGTTGTTTGTAGTAGTATTGTTTCAATCTTTATTTTAATAAAATTGGGTAAAATACGAATTAAAAGAAAGCTATAGAGTTGAATGAAAAAACAGGGTCGAGGGTCGAAGGACAGAACAGGGTCGCATCTTAATTATTAATTATTGACAGTCTCCACTCTGTAGAAGTTGGGAAACGTCCATAAATAAGTAAATAACTCAACACGTTGACAGA
>JAHIHE010000152.1 GCA_018899995.1 Patescibacteria group bacterium
AAAGATAAAAAATACGAGAAGGATGCGGAAGAATTAGTAAATCATGCTTTTGGGGCGGAGATTTTTGAGCGCTCGGATACATCGGAGGTGGCGAAGGTGGTAAGGAAATGGGAAGACCAGCCGGCGCTGGTTAAGAAAAATATAGCGGGCAGTTTGGAGGATAAGACGAAAAAAGTGAAGAAGGCGCGCAAAAAAAGCGCGGAGGTTGGCGGGGGTGAAAATATAAAAAAGAAAGGAGAAAAAAATATGAGTATGGAAAAACCAAAAAGTGAGGAGGAAACAAAAGATAGGGTAACGGAAGACGCTAAAGAGAGACAGAAAGTTATTGACAAAGAATGGTCAAAAGAAGAGGTGATAACGGGGGATGATTTTTCGGCCGAGGAGGCGCAGGCGGAGTTGTATGAACAGAAGAAGCGGGGGAGAGAAGGAGTGGCGGGGGTTGAGGGGGAGACGGGCGGGGAGAAAGAGAAAGAAAAAATCGAGGTGGTAGCGGGAGCGGAGAAAAAGGAAAAGACAGTGGCGGAGGTTTTGGAGGCGGCGCGGGAGGGGTTTGTTAGGGCGGAGAAAAATTATGAGAAATATAAAATGCTGACGGGTGATATTAGCAAGATTTTTAAAAAAGGAGAAAGAGTGGCGGTTAAAGAGGAATATGAAAAAGCTAAAAAGGAATATGAGAGCGCTCGCGCGGAGCATGTCGCGGACCATCTAAATGTGTATGTTGATGAGAGAATGAAAATAGCCGATGAGCGCGCGGAAAAATTTGAAAAAGGAAAATGGAAGAAAACTTGGGATTGGATGGGCAAGCAAAACTTGGAAAAATTAGGATGGAAACCAGAAGGGAAAATAGGCAAATTTTTAGCCAAGGGATTAAATTTAAGGACTGCTGTGAGTTTGGGTTTATTGGGCACGGGTATTGGTTTTGGCATGGGTTCAGCAATTGGATTAAGCGCATTAATAGCCAAACGTATTTATGGCGTTGCGGCTACTGCCACAGGTTCGTATGAATTATTAAGAATGGGAACAGAAAGACTGCCGCGCTTAACAGAGAAAAAATTTAAATCTTTGGATTTAGGGAGCGCTGAAGAATTAATGGTAAAATATGAAATTAGGATGGCATTAAAGGGTCAAAAACCAAGCGAGAATGAGAATTATCAGAAATTAAGAAAAAGATATTTGGAGATTGCGGGCGGGGCTGATAAAAAAGTGGAAGAATTAATGAAATCTGCGGATGAGAAATTAGAGAAAATGTCCAAGAAATTAAAAAGAGGCGATATTTATAGAAAAATAATTGCGGTGGGCGCGGGCGCGGTGATTGGAGGAAGCGGGCTTAATAAATTAATGGAACAAATGAATGGTGGACCAGTTGGAGATTTAAGCAAAGCGGCGGAAGCGGTGGCAGGAACTAAAGAAATGCCAGATCAATTTAGTGGAGTTGTTCAGGCGAATGAGGGATATATTCACGAGTCGCGCAAAGCGTTAGCAATGTATATTCATGAGTTTGGCGATGAGAAATTGCAAAACTTAACTCCCGCGCAAAAAATTTGGGCGGAGGATAAATTGTGGGACATGTATCGCGAAGCGCACCCAGGAGCGGAAAAGGCGATTTTGAAAGTTGGCGATAAGGTCGCGTTTAGCACTGAAAATATAAAGCAAGTACTGGGCGAAGTTCAAGAAAAATTTGGCGCGCCGGAGAAAATCGCTCAATTATCTAAAAACTTGGAATACTCAGATAATGTTGATTGGGGCAGGTATTCGGTGGTGAAGCATCCGCAAATGGGTGAAGTTTATGGGTGGCAGATGGACGAAGGCGTTAAGGCGGTTCATTCCGCGGAGGGAATCGCGAAAGGGTTAGTGAGCGAGAGATTAGGAATGGCTCAAGAACTTTTTGAGAACGCGACTTATAGGGAAGTTTACGATCGATTTAACTTATCGCCTGATGATTATAGCGCCATAAAAGATATCCCAACAGGGAAATTTTTGAATGAGTTTAGTTATTGGAACGCGCCTAAAGATATGATTTCTGGAGAAGTTGATCACCTTGAACTTTGGCGCAAATTGAAAATAAAAGATTTGGTAATAGAGAATGGACCGTCAGCAGAAGAGTTAAAAATGCCTTTACATGAATATCTTAAGCAACATTGGTTCGGAAAAGCGTTGGAAGATATTAGTAAAACAAAAGCGGGGATATAAATTGTTTTTTAATTTATTTCAGAATGGCGGATTTAAATTGGCAGTTAAATTGCAAGTTTAGGTCAGTTATTCCGATTTTAGTTTTTTATGAACAAAGAATTACTTCAAAAAAATATTATTTCTCTTTTAGGACTAGAATCATTGTCCGAAGAAAAGAAAATTCAACTTTTGGAAAAGTTGAGCGAGCTTGTTTTTAAGAGATCTATGGTTAGGGCGATGGAATTGTTGCCCGAAGAGAGCCAGGAAGAATTAGCTAAACTTGTTGATTTGGGTGACCAGGAAAAAACTAACGCCTTTATAGTTGAAAAAATTCCTAACTTTGAAGAAATAATGAATGAAGAAATTGTGGCGGTCAAAGAAGAGATGGCGGAGGAGGCAGGGAGTGTAGAATAAAATTAAGACGGGGGCTGCCCCCGCTGCGGGGGCAGCCCCCTTTGTAAAATTATGGACAAATATAAAGAGTCAATTGGGGAGGTTGAGACGGAGCCGGTTGAGACGGGGACAGTCCCTCGTCCCGAGGGACTGTCCCCTCGGGAAGTTGAGGTTGAGAAAGTTGAACAGGAAGTAAAGCAAGAAGTAAAGCAGGAAGTTATTGAAGAAGCGAAACCAACGCCTCCCGCGGAGGACAAGGCGAAGCGTGGCAAGAAAGTTGAAGAGATTAGCAAATTGGGCGTTCAAGATCAGGTTGAAGCGCTTCGGAATTTGGCTCTTGAAGAGGGGCCTGATTTTGCTGTTGGAGTGGCGAAGGAGTTGGATAACGCTTTTGTCCTTGATGAATTTCACGATACATTAGATAAGTTAGAGTTAATTAAAGAGGGGAAGCTAAAGGAAATTTAATGCCATTAAGTCAAATTCTTTTACTTATTACCGTTTTGCTTGCTCTAAGCGTGGTTGGCTTGGGGGCGGCGGTTTTTGTAATTCATCTTAAAAATAAGGGGCGGATTACGCGGTCTTTGAATATGCGTCTTTTTGCGATTTCTTTGCCTAAAAAAGTCAGAAAAGAGGAAGGCGGCGCGCCTAAGAGCGAGAAGGAAATTGTCGCGGTCATGGAACAGCTTTATAACGGCTTGAGCAAT
>JAHIHE010000031.1 GCA_018899995.1 Patescibacteria group bacterium
GATGCTACAGAGCATCATAGCAGTTAATAATGATTAGAAAAAGTTAAAAAATTTTCTACGGGATTTTCTGCGGGTTGACTAATAAATAAATTATTGCTATGATTTAAAAATAGAAAGCTATGTATTTCGTAATCCAAGGTACAATTATAAAAAAAATCATATTAGAATAAAAATAAAAGCATCAAGAGCTGTTGACGCTAAAAGCGATGAGCCCCTTTTTGTAAAAGCCCTTGCTTGGGAATCAAAAAAGCTGTTTGATATGAATTTTCAGCAAATTAAGCCGAAGCATTGCGATGTTTTTGTTTGGGTTGCTGTTTGGCGGGATACGATTAAATATTGGGTATTTGCCTCAAAAGAGGTGGAGAAAAATAAATATTATTCAAAAGGCCAGCACCGCGGCAATACTGGCGAAGGACAGCTTCATTTAAATCACGATAATATAAAAGAGTTTAAAAAATATGAAGTTAAACCAAATAAATTGATAGAGAAAATTACTGCGGCATATAAAAGGCAAAAGTCTAAATAAATTATGGATCATGTTAAACCCCAATTTTGATTATGAAAACAAACTGATAAAATCCGGATTCAGCCGGATTTGCGGCATTGATGAAGTTGGAAGAGGTCCTTTGGCCGGTCCGGTAGTGGCTTGCGCGCTAACAATAAATAATTCTAAAAATTTTGCCGCGGAAAAATTCAAAAAACTTAAAGATTCAAAAAAATTAAGCGCGAAACAGCGCGAGAAGTGGCATAAAATTTTAACAGAAAATGAGGATGTTAAATTCGGCATAGGTATTGTCTCCGAGAAAATAATTGACAAAATAAACATTTTGGAAGCGACTAAATTGGCAATGCTAAAAGCGCTGGAAAACCTGGCCCGCCGACCCGCTTCGCCCAAGCTTCATCAAGGCGAGCTGGCAGATAAGTCCGCTTTGACTCGAGCGAATCGAGGCGAGTCCGCTTCTGCAATGCTTCAGCGAGATAAACCGGACTTTTTATTGATAGACGGTAATTTTATTTTGGAACAGATTGACCTAAACCAAAAAGCCGTGCCGAGAGGCGACGAGAAAATAATTTCCATTGCCGCCGCTTCAATCATTGCCAAGGTGACAAGGGATAAAATGATGCTTAAGTATCACAAAAAATATCCGGACTATTTTTTTGACAAGCATAAGGGTTACGGCACAAAACTTCATTTCAAGATGATTGAAAAACACGGCCCCTGCCCGATTCACCGCAGGAGTTTCGAGCCGATTAAAAGCTTGACTTTTAATGAGTTTTAAGTATACTTAAAATATAACAATAAATCATCATTAGTTTTAACTATGAATAAAATGTATCAAAAGCGTCCATATTATCTTAATAAAATCATTCCTTTTATCGGAGTTGATTTGATTAAAGTGCTTATTGGCCAGCGCCGTATCGGTAAAAGCTATATTTTACTGCAGTTAATGGATTTGATAAAGAATAAAGATAATAAGGCTAATATTATTTATATCAATAAAGAAGAGAATGAATATGACTTCATTGTCGACTATCGAGATTTAATTATTTATGCTGAAAAACGCGCGGTAAAAGGAGTTAAAAATTATTTATTTGTTGATGAAATTCAAGATATAGAAAATTTTGAAAAAGCACTACGGCACCTGTTCGCTAAAAAAACTTTTGATATTTACTGTACCGGCAGCAATGCGCGATTGCTTTCGTCGGAGATTGCCACCGGTTTATCCGGCCGTTATATCGAAATTTCGATTCATACTCTTTCTTATTCGGAATTTTTGCAGTTTCATAAGTTAAAAACCGGCGAGGATTCTTTATTAAAATATATTCGTTATGGCGGATTGCCATTTCTGTCCAATTTAGAGATGACCGATGAAATTGTTTATAGTTATTTGCAAAGCATTTATAACACCATTATTTTAAAAGACGTAGTAGCCCGGTTTAAGATTAGAAATATTAATTTTCTTAATCGACTTTTGGAATATTTAGCGGATAATATCGGTTCACTCGTATCCGCAAACCGTATCAGCGATTTTTTAAAATCACAAAAAATAAAAACAACGCCCAATATAGCATTAAATTATTTGTCGTATTTATCTTCCAGCTTTATCATTCATGAAGTTAATAGAGTGAACATTAGGGGCAAGAAAATTTTTGAAATTAATGAGAAATATTATTGGGAAGATTTGGGTTTAAGAAATTCATTGGTCGGCTATAAAATTGCAGAGATTGGACAGATGCTGGAAAATTTAGTATTCTTGCATTTATCGCGTTTGGGGTTTAAAATTTATATTGGCCAAATAGAAGGCAAAGAAATTGATTTTGTCGCGGAAAAAGATGGGCGGAAAATATATGTTCAAGTGGCTTATTTGATTGGTGACAAAGCGACCAGAGACCGCGAGTTTGGTAATTTATTAGCTATATCAGATAATTATCCAAAAATTGTTGTTTCTATGGATAAATTAGCAGGAAGCGATTATCAAGGAGTACAACATCGGCAGATTATTGATTTTTTACAAGATGATAAACTATTACAATAAATTATTGATTTTGACAAAAAATTGATTTTGTGATAGGTTAAAGTAGGTAGAGGGACAAAATAATTTTAATTTTATTGATTAAACTATATTTATGCCTAGAAATTTTAATGAAGCGGGAGTTGGGGAAATGATAATAAATAATAAATCCCAAGA
>JAHIHE010000032.1 GCA_018899995.1 Patescibacteria group bacterium
CTAAAGCAGATAGCGGCGGAATCCGAAAAAGTAATCCTCGCCACTGACGAAGACCGTGAAGGCGAAGCCATCGCCTGGCATTTGACCCAAATTTTGGATTTGGGAAAACCCGAATCCGCGGAACGGATTGTTTTCCACGAAATCACCAAAAGCGCGATTAAAAACGCCCTGAATAATCCCCAACATATCAATATGCATCTGGTTGACGCCCAGCAGGCAAGAAGAATTCTGGATCGGCTGGTCGGCTACGAACTTTCTCCTTTTTTGTGGAAAAAAATAAGATACGGCCTTTCTGCCGGGCGCGTTCAATCCGTGGCCGTGCGGCTTATTGTTGAGCGTGAAGAAGAAATAAATAAATTCAAACCAGAAGAGTACTGGGAAATAAAGTCAAAAGTTCGTAAAGTTCGTAAAGTCAAAAGTCCCTTCGATATTACTCAGGGCGAGCAAGAATTAAATAAAGAATTTGAAGCACGGTTAGTTAAAATAAATAGCGACGCACTGCCCAAACTCGGTATCAAAACAAAAGAAGAAGCGGAAAAAATCAAAAACGAATTGGAAAAAGCCGAATATAAGGTAAGTGAAATAAGCAAAAAAGAAACAAGAAAATATCCTTTGCCGCCTTTTACCACCAGCACATTGCAGCAAACGGCAAATAACATCCTTGGCTACAGCGCCAAGCAAACAATGATGATCGCGCAGCAGCTATACGAAGGCGTTGATCTGGGACCGAGCGGCTCGCTGGGATTAATTACCTATATGAGGACCGACTCGCTGAATCTAAGCGAGGAATCTTTAATGGCCGCGAAAAAATATATAATTGAAAAATTTGGAAAAGATTATGCCGCAAGAGAGCCAAGGAGATACAAAACAAAAAGCAAGGGCGCGCAAGAAGCGCATGAGGCGATAAGGCCGACTAATCCGGATCTCAACCCTGAAAATATAAAAGAATATTTGGACCCGAGACAATATAAGCTTTACAAACTAATCTGGCAGAGAATGGTCTCCGCGCAGATGGCCGAAGCAGTCGTTGATTCCACGATGGTTGATATTCTTGGAAGCCGAGCTTCCAATGAAAGTTCGGCTTCCTCAAACTACACTTTGCGCGCTAATGGTTCCGTAATCAAGTTTGACGGATTTTTAAAAGTTTATCCAAGTAAATTTGAATATGTGATTTTACCTGAATTAAAAAAAGGCGAAAAACTTGATTTGGTTAAAGTGGCGGCGGAACAGCATTTTACCGCCCCTCCGGCAAGGTACGGCGAAGCATCTCTTATTAAAACGCTTGAGGAGTTCGGAATCGGACGGCCGTCAACCTACGCGCCGATTATCGACACGATTGAAGGGCGCGGTTATGTCCAAAAAACCGATAAGCGGTTTCTTCCGACCGAAATCGGAATTTTGGTCAACAAGCTTTTGGTGGAGCATTTTCCTAAAATTGTTGATGTCGGCTTTACCGCAGAGATGGAAAAAAACTTGGATGAAATCGCGGAGAGTAAAAAACAATGGGTGCCGACCATAAGGGAATTTTATATTCCGTTCAAAGAAAACCTTTTAAAAAAGGAAAGGGAAATAAACAAAAAAGATTTGACCGAAGAAAAAACAGATGAACAATGCCCCAAATGCGGCTCGCTGATGATAATCAAGCTTGGACGTTTTGGGAAATTTATGGCTTGCGCGAATTATCCGGCCTGCAAAACCACAAAGCCGATAGGCGAAGAAAAAAAGCTTAAAGAATTATTCGCCAATGAAAAATGCGCCCTTTGCGGGGCGCCGATGCAAGTAAAGCACGGCAGATTCGGGGCCTTTTTGGGATGCAGTAAATATCCGGCCTGCAAAAATATCAAAAAAATAGAAAAAACAATCGGCGTCAAGTGTCCGAAATGCGGCGCGGGTGAGGTCGTAGAGAAAAAAGGCAAGTTCAAAAAAATTTTTTACGGCTGCAATAAATATCCGGAGTGCGATTATGCCAGCTGGAAAAAACCGAGCGCAGGTATAGATACTGAGGCTAATTCTTAACTATTGAAAATAAAATAAAAAAATAGCCTAAATTAATATAAGCTTTTAGAATTTCTAATTCCTAATTAACCTAATCAAATCCCAATGCCTAAATGTCTAATTAACTTAGTCGTTGGTCATTTGGAAATTGGATATTGATTAGAAATTAGAATAATTAGAAATTGGTCATTCAAAAATCCGCTTTTGGCGGATTTATTTATATCTCAACGCTTCAAGCGGATTAAGCCGGCTGGCGCGCTTGGCCGGATATAAACCGGTAATAAGCCCCACGGCTGTGGAAAAAACCAAAATAAATACGATAAAGCTCGCAGGGGTATAAAATAAATCAAAGGACTGCCCGCCCATTGAACGCGCCAAAAAATTAACGCCCAGATTAACCGCGTATCTTCCGGTAAAACCGACTAAAATTCCCATGGCGCCGCCCAAAAATCCGATGATCAGCGACTCGGCCAAAAACATTCCCCAAACATCTCGGCTGGAAGCGCCCAATGATTTCATAATTCCGATTTCCTGCGTCCTTTCCAAAAGGGCAATAGTCATTGTGTTAAACATCCCGATTGCCGAAACAATCAGAGCCACAGCTCCGAAGATTGAAAGAATTATCTGAATAGCGTTGAAAATTTTATTCGCGTCTTCAATGGTATCCGAGAGGGCCGTAACAATAAATCCGAGGGAAATAATTTCGCTTCTGACTGTTTCAATAATTTTTTGGTCCGCCACCTTTATTTTAACCTGACTGTAGAAAGGAACATCCAAGTTTTCCACCGCGTTCATGGGGATAAAAACATAACTGCTTACACTGTCGTCAATGATTCCGGAAATTTCAAATTCTTTGTCAATTTGTTTTACTTCCAAATCCTCGGTTAACTCTCCCTTATCGTTTCTTTTGGGGATAAACAAATTAAATTTTGCTTTCTTTCCCACGGACTGACCGGCGTCCAAATTAAAAAGCTTCAAGGA
>JAHIHE010000033.1 GCA_018899995.1 Patescibacteria group bacterium
AAGAATAAGAGACGAACTGGAAAAAATTATTTTATCTCCGCGGCCGAGCCAGGGAATTGAGACGCTCAAAGAGACCGGCCTGCTCCGCTATATTATTCCGGAGCTTGAACTCGGAATCGGCGTAAGCCAGAACAGGCACCATATTTACACGATTTATGAGCACTCTGTTTTGTCGCTTAAGTTTTGCCCGAGTGAAAAACTTGAAGTGCGGCTGGCTTCGCTTTTCCACGACATCGCGAAGCCGGAAACCAAGCGCGGAGCGGGTGAAGACGCGACTTTTTACAATCACGACATTGTCGGCGCGAAAGTGGCGAAAAAAATATTAAGGCGGCTGAAATTCCCCAATGAAATAATTGAAAAAACCAGCCATCTCATCCGCAACCATATGTTTTTCTACAACATCGGCGAGGTGACCGAAGCCGGAGTAAGGCGGCTGATAAAAAGAGTCGGCGCGGAAAATCTGAAAGACCTGATTGACTTGCGCATCGCGGATCGCCTCGGCAGCGGCGTGCCAAAAGCAAAGCCGTACAAGTTGCGGCACCTGGAATACCTGATGGCTAAGGTCTCTCGTCATCCTCTTTCCGTGGCAATGCTTAAAATCAACGGCAACGGCATAATGCGGCTTCTTGACATAAAGCCGGGACCCATTATCGGCGCGCTTTTGAACGCTTTGCTTGCCGAAGTTCTGGAAGAGCCGAAACTGAACACCAAAAAATATCTGGAAAATCGCGCCAAAGAGCTGGCCGAGTTAAGCGTTGAAAAATTGAAAGAAAAAAGCGAAAAAGTCATCAAGGAGAAAAAAGAAGAAGTGGAGCTTGTGGAAAAAAGTCGTTTTAGGGTACAATAAAATGTTGATTTCAACGGGGTATAGTATACCGGTAGTACGCGTCCTTCGGGAGGATGTAGACTGGGTTCAATTCCCAGTACCCCGACCAGACAATAACTTATAACTGATAACTTAAAACCCATAACTCTAAGAAATTCCTTTTGTTATTAGTTATAGGTTATGAGTTATTAGTTATTTTATACGGGCCTATAGTCCAGTGGCAAGACGCCGCATTTTCACCCTGTTAGATAAAATATAAGGGCTCATAGTAAAATGGTATTACGCGGCATTCGCATTGCCGAGTTCTGGGTTCGATTCCCAGCGAGTCCACATTTTCTAACAGGGCAAGTTGCGGAGACGACAGACAGTTCAATTCTGTATAGGTCCATAAAAAATGATTTGTTGCCTCGCTCGGGGCGGGGATTCCGCCGCGCCCGAGCGTCAGTTTCGCTCAAAGAAATTTCGCGCAAAGTTTAGAATATCCCACCAAAAGTTAAAATTTAAAACCATATCCCTAAAAATAAAAAGGTCGGTTTATAAAATCTAATAAAAATTAACAGATTAAATTATGCAAAAAATAATATTACCAATAATTATTTTTTCACTTTTATTTGGAGCAATGAGCCCCATAGGAATACCTTCAGTATCCTACGGGGTAAATTTTGCTCAAGAAGTCGAACTTTCAGATCCGGGACTAACTCCCGACAGCTCCTTTTATTTCTTTGATTCTTTGATACCTTGGGTGAAAAAATAGGAATGTTTTTTACCTTTGGCGCTGAAAAGAAAGCCGAGAGAGCTTTGAAATACGCTGAAGAAAAAATAGCTGAAGCAAAAGCTATGGCTGAAAAAAACAAAGCCGAAGCCACAGAAAGGGCCAATCGAAAATATGAAGAATTTTTGGGTTTAGCCAATCAGAAGGCTAAAGGAGCCAAAGAAAAAGGTAAAGATGTAGAAGAATTAATTACTTTGATTATCGTAGAAATGTTGAGGCGCCAAGAAGTACTTACAGAAGTTTTAAAAAAAGTTCCCGAACAGGATAAAAGTGGGATTGAGGGAGCAATCGAGGTATCAAAGAAGGGTTTTGAAGAAGCAATCAAAGCAGCCGGACCAGAAAAATTTATTAGAGAAACTATATTAAGGATGGATGGGGGAGATTTTCAATCTAGGCTCGATCAG
Source organism: Patescibacteria group bacterium (assembly GCA_018899995.1). Taxonomy (GTDB): domain Bacteria; phylum Patescibacteriota; class Minisyncoccia; order JAHIHE01; family JAHIHE01; genus JAHIHE01. The sequence goes on from JAHIHE010000033.1 coordinate 2,003, forward strand.
GCAGTAGATGAGTATGGTAAAAAATTTACTCCAGGCGAAATATTTACTTCAGAGCGGGTCGAGGAAATGAAGGCCATGCGGAAAAAAGCACTTGGAGAAAAGGGAGAAAATATAAAAAACTTGTCGGCACAATGGAACAAAAAATCGCCGAAGTTTTAGCCGAAATTTAGGGTGTGTATAACTTTTTGACATTGCTCTTGACAAATAACTTTACATCAGATAAACTGAAAGCAGTTAATAAAATAATAACATTATGCTTTCAAAATTTATTCAACAGTTGCGAAAAAAGAATAATCTGACGCAGGAGTTTTTGGCGTCGGAGATCGGTATTTCTCGGCCGACTTATGTCCAAATAGAACGGGGCGAGAGAGATTTAACTATTACCGAGGCGCAAAAGATGGCGGCTATTTTTGGCATGTCTTTAAATGATTTGTTGAGCGGTAATAAGAAAGAAATCAAAGTTGATTTTGAACGAGAAAAAAAAGTAAAAAAATCAGCCGAACCGGAAATAAGAATCAGCGTACCGCAACAGAATTTAAAAAAATTTAGAGAAGTTTTGTTGTATATTTTAGAGAAAGCGGGAGCTCGTCCTAATATAGGAGAAACCGCGATTTATAAATTGCTTTATTTTATTGACTTTGATTATTACGAAAAATTTGAAGAGCAGTTGATTGGCGCTAGATACATTAAAAATCATTTTGGCCCGACGCCGGTTGAATTTAAAAAAATAACCGATCAGATGATAGAAAAAGGCGAGATAGAAAAAATTAAAAGTAAATATTTTCAACATGAACAGAGAAAATATCTGCCTCGCCGTCCGGCTGATTTAAGAATTTTATCAGCTCAAGAAATTCAGCACATAGATGAAGTTTTGGCGCGTTTGGCGTGGAAAAACGCCGCTGAATTGAGCAATTATTCTCATTCAGATACTCCTTGGAGAGTTCATAAAATGGGAGAAGAGATAAGTTACGAAACCGTTTTTTATCGCGACGAAGATCATTCGGTTAGAAATTACGAAGATGAACTTTAAAAGCACGACTGAATTTCAAAAAGATTTTAAGAGGTTGTCTAAAAGGTTTAGGTCTTTAGATAGCGATTTGATTGAGTTCAAGAAGATTTTAAACGAGGCG
>JAHIHE010000034.1 GCA_018899995.1 Patescibacteria group bacterium
CCTTTTTCCGATAGCCATAATAAACTGATCTTTTTCAAATTTCTCAACCATTAGAGGCTCCAAACTTCTTATATCAACATTTTGCGCGCCAAAAGGAGTTTCTATAACCAGATAGTTATCGCCGATTTCAGATATTTTTCCCGTTGCGCCCATGTCGCGCGACTCTATTCCTCTTTTGATAAACGGCCTGAAAAATATTCCCGGCGCGCGATTGCCGAAAGCCTGCTCTTCTATTTTTTCCGAGATATCCGTATAAGCCAACATTCCTCCCATAACCGTAACGAATATAATCAAGCCCGCCGCAAAATATCCAAAAGGTTTTTTATATGAAAAGTCGGTTTTCGCCATGAGATAACCGGCCAGAAAAAGAAATAGCGCGAAAGTGATAACCAATAAATACGGGAACGATTCCAAAAAAGCGCATATCCCGGCGCTGCCGAAGCTAAGATATTCCAGATTGTCCGTCGTTTTCAAATAGAAAAAAAACAAATTAAAAAATAATATAGCTGAAAGAACGCTTAAGATAAAGGCGCTTTCCAATCCTAATTTTTCCGCCAGAAAAATATATTTCGAACGAAGCTTAACTTTGCCGCTTTTAATTTCGGACATTATTTTTTTTCTAGTTTTGGAGTTGTTTTATTGTTCATATATTTTTTGTAACTACTCAGCTACTCTAAAAAACATTTATCCCGAGAATCTGTCATTTCGAGCGATTAGCGAGAAATCTATGAATTTTAGATATTTCTCCGTATACAGATTTCTCGCGAGGCGCCTGCCTACCGCAGGCAGGCTCGAAATGACAAAGAAGGTGAGCGGTTGCTATTTTTTTATTTTTTTGCAGTTAAAAGCAATTTTTCTTTAATAATTTTTTTTCCTCTGGATATGAGAGCAACAGTACTTGTTGGAATTCTCAAAATATCGCTGATTTCCTCGTAAGACTTTTGTTCAAAATAAAATAAAATGAGCGGCTCTTGATATTTGAGCTTAATGTTTTTCGGCTTTGTCATTAGAAAAATGATTTAGTATAGCTTCGTATGCTTCTTTCTGGCATTTTCTTAAGCCGTCTTTATTTATCTCTAAATTAAATGGATGTGTCATATTTTAAATTATAGCGAGCCAAGTGGCGGAATTATACTGTCATTCTCAATCGCATTTCTCGTTGGATTCCATTTCGCCACTCTTACGAATTTATTTTTATCAAATTCTAAAATATCTAAGCGGTTGAAATGTACAAGTAATTGACTTAACGGTTTTGATAATCCTTTTGGCGAAATTAAAAAGGCAAATTCAGGTCTTAAAATTTTACAATAGCCAAGTAATTGCGAAAGATTAATCAAGCTTAATGGCGTGTCTTTTACTTCAACAAAAACTAAAGTGTATTTTTCTTTTTTGAGAATAACACCAAGCAAATCTACTCTAATTTTATAAGTCGCATATTCAGGAAAAAATTTTGTGTAGTTATTGCGTTGTATAAAATCGCTCAAATCAACGGCATGGACATCGTATGTTTTGATGGTTGCTTTTGGGTGTTTATTTTCCAAATACATTTGCAACCATTTCAACAAGCTTGGGTAAAGCGCGATTTCTTGTTTTGATTCGTAATTATTCATAAGCTTTTATGTTATCGTTTTTTTCTAAAATTGTTAGAAGTTCCGAGTAGTGATTAAAATGCTTGCCTTTCAAAAAATCGGGTAGCTTTTTGGAATTTTCCTCTGGATTTTGAGCCTTCTCTCTAATTCTAAATTGTTTTTCTCCAGCGTTGTCGCCTAGTCCTGCCTTATTCATTTTTGCAAGATCGATTAATACTTCTTGCTTATGTTTTAAGTAAGAACCAATGGGCAAAAATTGATTAGCAAAAATTTTTACTTGGTGCTCTTTGGCCCAAAATCCGGCCGCTTTTTTGAAATTTGGATCTCTAAAATTCGGATGTCCAAAATCTATGCTTTCAACGAAGATACCCACTTTCCCAAATAACTTATATAAATCCAAAGTCAAAAACCAATTTCGATGATCTACTTCAAGATAAATTCTTTGCTGATTCTCTCGGCCAAATTGTGAATTTGAAGCTCGCACATATCCCGTTACATCAAAATACCCTCGCAAAAATTCCTTTTGCTTTTCCTTATCTGCCTGAAAAATTGCTTTTGGTATTCTGAAAGAATGATAATCGCTAAAATTACCATTTAAAAGATAGGACAATAATTGCCATGTCAAATCAGTTTTTTGCCAAACAACCCTAAGACTAACTCCTCTGTTATCTTCATCATTAAATTTGCTAACATCTAGTCCAAGGCGTTTAATTCTTTCAACAATTTTATCCAAGCTATTAGATAAATAAATTTGAGTATCAAATTTCTTGTTTACATCAATCGGACTAGTTGCCTCTAAATTTTTAAAAGGAAAATCAATGACAAGTTTATTTAACTCTGTGGATTTAATAATAGTTCCCCTTCCGACAATCAAGCCGAGAAAATAGGCAACATCTTCGCTCAAAAATGATGATAGTTTATTTGTTATGTCCATATTTTTTGAAAATTAAAATGTATTCATGCACTTTATTGACTATAAATTTATAAGGATAGCCTAGGGGTTTGCAGTTATTGTATTCCTTTTGTCTATCCCATATCAGCAAATCTTCAAAAGTAAGTCCAATTTCTTCCATCATTTGAGCAACATCGCTATGGAAAGGGTAAAATTTGCTACCTTTGCGAATATCCATTACAACCATTACACAATAACCATTTTCGCGGATCGTTTTTGCGACTTCCGTCATAATCTTTTTTAATTCCGCAATAAAATTATTGTAGGATTCTATATTTCCTATATCTTGGGTTTTGTTGGTATAATTTCTACCAATTTTCAAATCCGCGCTTCTTCTCGCGTTTAAAATATCCCAATACGGAGGCGAAGTTAAGCATAAATCTATACTGTTCGGCTCAATATATTTAGTAATTTCTCTTGCATCTTTTACAAAATATTTAATTCCCCCATTATCCTTGTAGGGCAAATAGTGATTATTTATTCTGTTAAAAAATAGTTTTTGAAATTCATCGCTAATATCAATACCATAAACATTCATTCCTTTTTTAAGCCCGGCGATTAAAGTGCTGCCGCTTCCAGCAAAACAGTCTAAAATATTTTTTCCCGATCCGTTTGTTAGAACATCAATTATTCTTTCAGAAAGCTGAAGTGGAAAAATAGCGGGGTGTCTCAATTTATATTCTTCTTGATTTTTAGTAATGTCTCGCCAAATGCTAAAAGAATTTTGAAGCCATGTAGCGCCGTCAAGTTTATTCGCTCGTTTAGCGGCAAGATTTGTTTCTATAAAATAAAGTCGTTCCTCTGTGTTTCTAGGGTCATCTTCTTTTTGGTTTATGCTTTTATATCTCTTGTGTGTTTTTCTAAATAGTTGAACTTTGCCTTTTTGTGTAAGTATTTTTTTTATTTCGCTATCTGCTATAACCCCTTCATTGTTATAGCTAAGCAAAATATACTTTGCCTTTACATTGGCAATTAAGTCATCAAGGGCTTTGCCGGCTCGTCCTTTGTAGCAGTATTCTGAAAGTTGGTGATTATAATTTATCATTCCAGTTTTGCCGTTCGCGATTGGCTTTTTTGCCCCAAACCAGCCTTCAGCAATCAATTCTAAAATAAAATAATTTGCCGCGTATTGTCGACTGTTATAAGGCGGATCTAAATATAAAATATCAATATTTTTAACTTCTCTTATTAATCGATTTGCATCTTTCTTAAATGCTTTATTATTTCTCTTGCTTGGTATAATTTCTGGCGAAGTTAAAATCATGGGCTTAATTGCTCGTTGATCCCAAATTTTTAGATACGCGCTATAAGTCCCCGCAACATTGGAAACAAGATTGACCGCTTCGAGCACGGCAGTAATTAAATAATAATATTCAATTTCGCTAATAACAGATAAATTTTTCCATTCCTCAATCTTTTCTCTTATCGCATCAATTTTCTGTCCATTCTCATTTGAAAAATACTGTCTTTGTCCTTTTCCGTTCGGACAATAATTATCAAAAATGAAACCTTTTTTGGGCGAAAGATTATTTAGATAACCAATCACATAATTTTTGTCTATCTGTCCGACTTCAAGATATTTTTTTAATTTTATAAACTTTGGCTCTTCGTTGAGTTCAATATAGGTTTTTGCCAACGCATAAGAAAATTCTAAAAAATCATTTGCGATAACTGTATATCCTTTTTTCTTGAAATGTTGGGCTACAATAGTTGTTCCCGCAAAAAGATCAACAAACTTAGCACCGTGGTTTAATTCGGTTTTTTTAACCCCTATTTCAATAAGGTCTAATAATTTTTCTTTTCCGCCGTAATAACGCATAATTCTATTTTACCAAATCCTCAAGCCAACATTAAAAGCGTTGGCTGTTTTTCTAAAATTTCAATTATAAATATCCATCAATCTATTATAATAATACCAGAAAATTAAAGATTAGTAAAATATGGCGGCTCATGGCGCGTCCGCGCGAGTAAAACAATTTTTATAAGGGAATAAAAAAAATACCCTCGCCGGGTTGTTTTAAATTTTCTATTTTGCTTTGTTAAAAAAATATCAAAATCTAAAAAATATCGCGTCCAACCCCATTCCTTGCGGATCAAGATCAGCGACCAGCACTCGGTTCCCAAGCTTAGCAAGCCACCCCGCCACATTGATGCACGCGGTCGTCTTTCCCGTTCCGCCCTTGTGATGCGTAAAAGCGATTGTATTCATATAAAATAAGTTAAGTTTATCAACACATACGCAAAGCGCAGGTAATGTTCTACCCGGCTTTAGCTGAGGGTTCTGAAGCTTTAGCTTCAAGTGTTTTCAAGGCTCGCGATGCTAAAGCATCGCAAACCCTCGGCTAAAGCCGGGTAGAAGTATAAATATTGAAATTCCTATGCGAAAAATTATTTGACAAACAAAAAAACCCTCCGCTCAAAAAGCGAGGGTATAAAATTCCTTTTTTATTAAATTTTCTTTTAAGGAAAGATACGAGAGAGAGAGAG
>JAHIHE010000035.1 GCA_018899995.1 Patescibacteria group bacterium
AGCAGTAAGAGTAATTGCAGATATATAAGCCGTCTTTGCCCGCGCGGGTAAAAATGGTAAAATTAGAAGCCGGCTTGCCTCTTAAAATCAAGCCGAGTCGGACCAAAGCCAAAAGCGTTTTGTAAAAACCGAGCTTAAGCCGGCTAAAAGTGTCGGCGCGCCTGCTGGCTGACAAATACCACGGTTGAACTTGCTCTTTTTGCCCGTTTTCCTTGAAATGTTTTTCCATCAGATAGATTTTGGCGGACAAGTTGTTATATAGATCCATAAATTTCTGAAATGGTTATATCACTAAATTGTTTTTTGTTTTATATGAACTATAGAAGCGGAGGGGCGCGGATTAATCATTGTTATAAGTTATACGGCATCGCCGCCCGTATCGTTATATGGCTTGGATATTCGTCTCCTGTTTTTAAATTTATCCCAAGCTTCTGCTAAATTGAATAATTGGCGCGCGGATTTATCATATAGATTAACTAGCTCGTTGCATAAATTAACTTCAATTTTATAAATATCTTTTACGTGCTCTAAACTTACAATTGTTTCATTACATTCAGCCATAGCATCGTCAAGGTATTTTTGAAAACCTAATCTTTGGTGCTTCTTGGCAAAACCTTCGGCAATCAGTCTGGGAATGGCTTTAGAAGATCTGCTTAATTGATCTCGTAAATCAAATCTCTCAGTTTGCGGTAATTTAGACAAAATGCGCGTTGCGACAGTAATGGAACATTTGTATGAATTTTGATAAACATCAAGGTCGCGAAAACTTCTTATTGGTTTTTTATTGCGCTCTTCCATAACTTATAACGATGCCTTAAAGACGATACGGGTTGCGATGCCTTGTGTTTCCGCTTATACATTTTTCAGAAATTTTTTCACCTTGCTCGCCACTTCAGCCGGCGTTCTTGGTGATTAGTTTGGTGTTTTTATTTTTAGCCGTAAAAAGATGATGTTATTTTCAGTTAAAGATCACTTTAAGAGGCGCGGGTCTATTATAGCACAAGTTGTTAAAGAAAAATAGAGTTAGCGCCTATTTTGTAAATTAACTATACTATAAGTATATCAATTAGTATAAATCTGTCAAGGTTTGATGTAGAAATCCCCCTTAATTTCCTTTTTTCCCTCGCTTCGTCCAAAATATGAACCTTTAACGGGGTAGAATTGACGCCATTTTTTTATGTCTCTCTCGGGGAGGGGCGAAGGGCGGATTTCCTTCCCGCCCTTGACAAGATATTTCAATATGCTATCATTATAACATAGCCTGAATACTTTCTGTATAGGAAGGTGTTCCGAATTTTTCGGAACTAGGGACAGCCCGAGTAATCGGGGCAGCTTCGCCAAGACAGCGAAGTTTTTGTTTTCTTAAATTTCAACAAAAAAATTATTAAAGTCCTGTTTGCCAATTAAATTAATGGCATATTTCTCGCTTTCCAGATAATCCCTTGCAAACCCTGCCAGCGCGTCAACTAATCTCAACAAAACATCCTGTTCGTCTTTTAATCCTATCTTGATTTTGCCGTATTTTATATTCAAGTTTTTTAATTCTTTTCTGATAATTTCCCCGTCCTTTTTTCTCAGACCGTCTATTACGACATTAACTTTGTATCTGCCGTCATAATTTTTAATTCTGCGAATCACCGCTTTGTGTTTTGTTTGTATATTGTAATTTGTCATTTGTGTTTTTTTATCCTTGTGTTTTGTTTGTGATTTGTGGTTTGGAATTTGTTGTTTTATCTATCTGATTTGGCATTTGTAATTTGAAATTTTCGCATTTACTTAATGTCATTGCGAGCGCCATCTGTCATTGCGAGCGAAGCGAAGCAATCTCTTAACTCACTTCTGGCGATAGGTCTTTAAATTCCGAATTTTCTTTTTTAATCAAATCTATTTTCTTTTTTCTGGAACCACCCTTTATTTGTTTTTCTCTTGAAATGGCATCAATGATATTATTATAAATTTCGTAATAAACCAGCTTAGTAATGTTGTATTTACTGGTAAATCCTTTGACTAATTTGTTCTTATGCTCATATGCGCGCTTGGCTAAATCGCCAGTAACGCCGGCGTAAATTACTGTATTTAGCTTATTCGTCATCATATAATATAAAAGTAATATTGTTTTCCTTGCATAAGCGACCCAGAGATTGCTTCGTCGTCCCTCCGCCTGCTGGCGTAGGAACTTCTCGCAATGACAAATAAGGTCTATGTTGTATATCTTTTTATCGTTTGAAAATTGGGTCATTTAGTAAAAATTATATTTTCTACTTTAAATTATTTACCCAACAGTTTTTTATCTTCCGCTTTCTTTAGAAAATTCTCTCTTGAAACAACGGACCGATTCAAGCGTTTTTCCAATTTCTTTCTCGCCCCGCCGGCAATATTCCCGCCCTCTTTCGCGTCTGATTTTAATTTTGGCAAACCTTTTGAATTTTCGGTGCGATGAATTTCAGTCGTGGCGCGTTCGCCAAGCATATTAAAAATTAATTCAAAATCATCCATATGATCGCGAAGATTTTGTCGTTTTAGTCCTTTCAGTTTTTTATATTGGCTCGGCGTTACGCCAAAAGCGGCTTTGGAAATTTCCGCTGTCAAAATTTCATAATCCCGCTGTTCCCGCGCCCCCCTCTTCTGCCATTCATCCGTCAATTCTTCGCGAATTGCAATGCCGCGCATCCGCTTTTCAATCCAGCCATCGCTATATCCCTTGGCCTTATAAAGCATTCTGGTTCTCTTTGTTGCCAATTCCGGATCTTCAATCTCCTGCACTCTTTCATAACCGACTTTTGCCAGCCAGCGCTTGAACGGTTCTGCTTTTGGCGAAGGAATTGATTGAATAATGCGAAAAACTCCTTCAGTGTTAGCGCAATTCATTTTTTGTCTTCCACCCTCAGTCGGCACTTCAAGGGTGTGGACAATTTGTCCATACCCTTTGGATAATTCTATATCCCTAGCCCGCATTTTATTGATATAATCCTTAACATTAGCGCTATCAATCAATGCTAAAACTACATCTTCCACCACAAACCACCACTCGTTATTATGAATGGTTTTTCTGATTTTCTTGCTTTTGAACAAGACGATTTTTGTCGTTTCGGCTTTATTTATTTCTTCCATAAATTTTTCTAATTGGCCTAATTATTCTAATCAATTTTTAATAATTCTTTAATTCAAAATAATCCTTGTCGTCAAAACTTATCATAATTTTCAAGCGCCAATTTTCAATTTTCAATTCACCCTGTTAAATAATTTTACTTTCGGCAAAATTCCAGCCAAGCTGGATTTAACAGGGTGAAGCTCCAATGATTTAATTTTCAAACTGTCATCTGTCATTGCGAGCGACATATGTCATTGCGAGCGCCATCTGTCATTGCGAGCGTAGCGAAGCAATCTCTTAACTCACTTCTGGCGATAGGTCTTTAAATTCCGAATTTTCTTTTTTAATCAAATCTATTTTCTTTTTTCTGGAACCGCCTTTAATCTGTTTTTCTCTCGAAATAGCATCAATTATGTTATTGTAAATTTCGTAATAAACCAGTTTGGTAATGTTGTATTTACTGGTAAATCCTTTGACTAATTTGTTCTTATGTTCATATACTCGCCTATTCAAATCATTAGTAACGCCTGCATATATGACAGTATTAAAATTATTAGTCATTATATAAAAATAATATTGTTTTGTGTCCATAGGCGCGAAAGATTGCTTCGGTCGTTGCTACTCCCTCGCAATGACATACAATGCCCAAATCATATTTCTTTTTATCGTTTGAAAATTGATTCATTGGAATTTCATTGTCCCTCGAGTTCCTCGGGATCCTGAGTAAAATCGAAGGAAAAATTGGGATTTGAAAATTGAAAATTTTACGCTGTCATTTTCCATTTGGATTTTGAAACATTGGCGAACGCGGGCCGGACAGACGGCGGAGTTTGAAACCGGATTTCAGCAAGATGGAAAGATGAAACCGCCGAGTATCTATTTTCTCTTCTCTATTCACGATAAAGGTTTATAAATTCTTCTACAGTTAGTTCGGCATCTCGTAAAATTTTTTTAAGCAAATATCTATCTATGGTTTTGTAATCAGGAACAGTTGCTGATTTTCTACCATGGCAAGCCAAACGAATATGGCTGCCACGTTGCCGAACTTTACAATAGCCAATTTTACTTAAAATTCTAATAAGATTTTTACCGGAAATAATTGGTAATTTTGACATTTCTAAACAGTAATAGTATGAAGACTAATTTCTTCTGGATTATAACCCTTAAGAATTTCTTTGCTTTTATTTTCTTCCAGTATCAACTGAATCGCTTCTTTAATATTACGCAAAGCTTCATCAATGGTTTTACCCTGACTATAACAACCTTCGAAAAGCGGACATTCAACCACATAAAAACCATCCTCGCCCTTTTCTACCAAGAGAGGCAGTCGTTGCCCGCGAGATAAATATTTTGATTTAGAATTAGACATATTACTTTTACTTTATCACAAAAAGAAGTTAAAAGTCAATTTTTGTACCTATTCCGCCTATTCTATTTATTTTAATTCAAAATAATCCACCCTGTTAAATAAGATTTGAGCATTTGTGGTTTATTCGCTCTGCGAAAACCACCTTGCAAGCCTATTTTTAATAAACATTTTTCCGAGATAAGTTTTTAAGTATTTTTCCCGATGCGTTGCGTCTTGTTGGTTTAAACAAGCTTCATAATAAATTATATTTAGGGGTTTTCTGTTTTTTGTTGATTCTACCAGTCCTCTTCTGTGTTGCTCAAATCTTAATTTTAAATTTTTAGTATAACCTGTGTAAAATTTGTTATCTTTTTCCGATTGCAGAATATAAACATAAGACCAGTTGCTTAATAATATTTTGAAGCATTTTATCTCAAAAAACCCTTATTTTAAGCCACTGATTTTTCAAAAAAACAACTAAA
>JAHIHE010000036.1 GCA_018899995.1 Patescibacteria group bacterium
AAATTTTTTATTTCATTTAATACAGATTCTACTAACTTGTTGAAGTTAATTTTTAATTATAATATCAAATTCCAAGCATTTTTACAAACTAAAAATTCATTTGTTATAAGCCTACTTGGCTTTTGTTTCTTTTTATAGTATGATATATTATCAATTACAAGGATAAAGCTAAACAGAGAACAGAAAAGTTGTAAGAAATAACCGAATTATTTGTAATAAAATATGGAAATCTCGCCGTCAAAAATCAGAAATTTTTGCATAATCGCTCACGTTGACCACGGCAAATCAACTTTGGCCGACCGGCTTTTGGAATTGACCAAAACGGTGGAAAAAAGAAAAATGCAGGAGCAAGTTTTGGACAGCATGGAGCTGGAGCGCGAGCGCGGAATCACCATCAAACTCCAGCCGGTTCGGATGGTATATAAAATCCCAAATCCCAAATCCCAAATCCCAAACAAATCCCAAATTTCAAATGACCAAAAATTGAAAATTGAAAATTGTGATTTGAAAATTGCAGATTCAGAGTATATTCTGAATCTGATAGACACTCCCGGCCATATTGATTTTAATTACGAGGTTTCGCGCTCTTTAGCCGCGGTGGAAGGCGCGATATTATTGGTTGACGCGACGCAAGGCATTCAGGCGCAGACCTTGGGAAATTTATATCTCGCGCTTGAGCAAAACCTGACAATTATTCCGGTAATCAACAAAATTGATTTGCCGAGCGCCAATATTGAGCAGGTCGCAGAAGATCTGGTAAAACTTTTGGGCTGCGAAAAAAGCGCGATTTTAAAAATTTCCGCCAAAACCGGAATTGGCGTTGAAAAAGTCTTGGAAGAAATCGTTAAATCTATTCCGCTGCCCAAAGGCAAAACAAATGCTCCTCTGCGCGCTCTGATTTTTGACTCTTTTTATGACTCCTATAAAGGAGTAGTGGTTTATGTAAGAGTTGTTGACGGCGAAATAAAAACCAAGGACGCGATATCTCTTATGGCCTCCGGCGCGAAAGGAGAAGTCATAGAAGCCGGTATTTTTATACCCGAATTAAAGCAAAGTAACGGGTTGTCTGCCGGAGAAATCGGATGGATAGCCACCGGACTGAAAGAGTTGGAAAAATGCCGCGTGGGAGACACTATTACAATGTCAAATGTCAAATGTCAAATGTCAAAAGGGGAAGAAAATATTGAATCACTGCCCGGATACAAAGAGCCAAAGCCGATGGTCTACGCCAGTTTTTATCCGAAAGACGGAAATGATTTTGATGTCTTGCGCGACGCTTTTAAAAAACTGAAGCTTATGGACGCGGCTTTCACTTTTGAGCCGGAAAGCTCTCTTGCCTTGGGCCGCGGCTTCCGCTGCGGGTTTTTAGGACTTTTGCATCTGGAAATTATTTCAGAGCGCCTGAAACGCGAATTTAATCTTTCTTTTGAGTTGACAACTCCGAGCGTAATTTATAAAATTAAAAGGCGCGGGGCCTTGCCTACCGGCAGGCAGGCGAAATTTCCGGAAGAGCTTGAGCCGATTTTTTCGGCAAATGAACTGCCGGATGCCGGAGCGGTTTCAGAAATTCACGAGCCGTGGGCTGAAATTGAAATCATCACTCCAACGGAGCATATCGGGAAAATAATGGCCCTGATGGAAAAAACGCGCGGCGTCTACCGGAAGACCGATTACCTTAACGCCCTAAGCGCGATTTTGACTTATGAAGCGCCACTCGCAAACGTAATCACCAAACTGCACGACAGCTTGAAATCCGCAAGCGCCGGATTCGCTTCAATGAACTATGCAATTATCGGCTGGCGAAAAGGAGACCTTGTAAAGCTGGATATTCTTGTTGCCGGAGACAAAGTTGACGCACTTTCAAGAATCGTTCCGCAAAAAAGCGCGTTTGCCGAAGGCCGCGATTTGGTTGAGCGCCTGGCCAAAGTCATTCCGCGCCAGCAGTTTGATGTCGCGGTTCAGGCGGCAATCGGCGGAAAAATCATCGCGCGCGGCACTGTCAAGCAATACCGCAAAAATGTGACCGGCGGATTGTATGGAGGAGATGTCACCCGAAAAATGAAATTGCTTAAGATTCAAAAAAGAGGCAAGAAAAAAATGAAAGATATGGGCAAAATCGACATTCCGCACGAGGCGTTTATTGAAATAATGAAAAAATAATAATAAAAACCAAAACGCAAAAACCAAATACCAAAACCACAAACCAAAAACTTAAAAATAACTAATTGTTTGTTTGTTTTTAATCTAAGGTTTTGATTTTTGAGATTTGGTCTTTGGTTTAATTGATATGGTTTATTCCAAAAAAGTCATAGAACATTTTACGCACCCGAAAAATCTTGGTAAAATAAAATCTCCGGACGGAATAGGCGTGGCCGGAAATCCGGTTTGTGGCGACATTATGACAATGTATATCAAAGCCGGCCGCAAGAAAAAAGGGAGAAAAACAGAAGAGGTTTTAACCGATATCAAATTTGAAACGCTTGGCTGCGCCGCCGCCATCGCCACCTCTTCCATGATTACCGAGATGGCAAAAGGAAAGACAATCGCTCGGGCGCTCAAAATTACCAGAAACGATGTGGCAAACGAGCTGGAGGGATTGCCGCCGATTAAAATGCACTGTTCAAATTTGGCCGCCGAAGCGCTGCACAAAGCCATAGAGGATTATAAAACGCGTAAATATAGAAAAATAATTTAATTTCGTTAAGTAAATAAAATATATTTTAAGTTTAACTAAATTTATTTTTAAATCCAAATGACAAAATCCAAATGACAAATCAATCCCGAGTACTCGGGACAAAATCCGAATGACTAAATTTGACATTTAGGCATTTGAAATTGATTTGACATTTGAGTTTTGAAATTTGACATTATAGAGAACATGCAAATATCTGAAAAAAAATTAGTGATCATCGTTGTTGCCGCGAGCTTTATTGTTTCGTCCGTAAGCGGGTTTATTTTCGGAGTTGCCGGAGGACTGTCTTCGGGCAAATATTTTCCGGCAATCGCGGAAAAGATTACGAAAAAGATGGAAGGAGGCGGGAAAGAAGAAACGACAAAAGTCGTTAAAGAGGACTCGGCGATAATTGACGCGGTTAAAAAAGCCGACCCGGCGGTGGTAAGCATAGTTATTACCAAAGATGTGCCGAAGCTGGAGCAATATTATTCCAATCCTTTCGGCAATGACCCATTTTTCCGGCAATTTTTCGGCGACCAATTCAACACTCCGCAATATCGGCAGAAAGGAACGGAGAAGAAAGAGGTCGGCGGAGGAAGCGGGTTTATTGTTTCTTCGGACGGGCTGATTGTATCAAACAATCATGTGGTGAGCGACAAAGAGGCCGAATACACTGTTCTGACAAATGACGGCAAAAAATATCCGGCAAAAGTTTTGGCGCGAGATTCGGTAAAAGATCTGGCTGTTTTAAAAATTGAAAAAACCGGTTTGCCGACATTGGGTTTAGGCGACTCCGACAATCTGCAAGTGGGACAAACAGTTATTGCCATCGGAAACGCCCTGGGTGAATTCAGGAACACGGTAAGCGCGGGAATTATATCCGGACTTAAGCGTTCGGTGACCGCGTCCGGCTTCGGCGCGGGAACGGAACAACTTACCAATGTCATTCAAACCGACGCGGCGATCAATCCGGGAAATTCCGGCGGACCTCTGCTTAATTTGTCCGGAGAAGTTATCGGCGTCAATGTGGCTATGGCGCAGGGCGCGGAAAATATCGGCTTTGCCCTGCCGATAAACGATGTGAAAAAAGCGATAAGCGATGTTGAAAAGCACGGAAAAATTATCACTCCTTATATGGGGGTCCGCTATATTTTGGTCAACAGCGATATAAAAGAAAAAAATAATCTTTCGGTTGATTACGGCGCTTTGGTGGTTCGCGGAGAAATGATAAGCGACTTGGCCGTGATTCCAGGCTCGCCGGCTGACAAAGCTGGAATAGTTGAAAACAACATTATCTTGAAAGTGAACGGGACAAAAGTTGACAGCCAGAATCCTTTGGCGAATTTGATTAACAAATATTCGGTGGGCGACGAAATTACTTTGAGAATTCTCCACCGCGGCGAAGAAAAAGACATCAAGGTAAAATTAGAAGAAAGGAAAGCGTCATAATATTAATACTAAAAAGCTTAAGCTCTGCCCCAAAAGCGGGGTTTTTGCTTAAGATGCGGGTATCTAGACCCCGTTAACGGGTTTAATTTATACCCTTATTCGCATTGGCGCAAAATACATTGACAAGAAACAGGATAAGAAAAAAGAATTTTTCCCAGATTTAACGATTATTTTGTTTGAAGAACCGGAAGTTTTTTTGCACCCAACACAACAGGAATTTTTGAATACTGATTTGAAAAAATTATCGGAAGATCCAAACCAGCAAATACTATATTGCACACATTCAGCAATTTTTGTTAGCAAAAATATTTTTAGATCATTTGCTTGATACAAAATGGCTTGATTTGAAAGCAAAACATTTTTATTTCCTTGACGTTATGGCACTATAGTATTATTTAGAGTAAAAAAATAAAACCGAGGCAATCCTCGATTTTTTAAATGTCTTTATGGATTTTATACGGTTAATTTTTGTTGCCGATAGCCGCTTCACTTTTAATTTCAGCAGTTTCGGATTTTTTGGCCGCTTCAACTTTTTCAGCTTTTACTTCTTTCTTACCAGCTTTTGACTTTTTAATTTTAACTGCTTTTACTTTTTTCTTAGCCATTAGTTTTTCAAATCTTTCCACGCGCCCCATGGTATCAATTATTTTCTTTTTGCCCGTGTAAAAAGGATGGCAGGCGGAGCAGATTTCCACCAGCAATTCTGGCTTTGTGGATCTAGTTTCAAAGGTCGCGCCGCACGCGCATTTGACTATGGATTTTGCGTATTTTGGATGAATATCTGATTTCATAATTTAAATTTCATTGCTTTTTATCTTAAGCGCACAAAAATAGTATATCAGAATTAAGATTTGGCGTCAACTGCAACGCATCGCATCAACGCTATTTATAATCGCTATTTTCATTTCCCCCCTTTTCATATTTTCTTTTTAGATAGCATTTGTAAAAGTTATACTTAAAATATGGGCATTCTTGAAAAATACACTTTTCACAAAAAACAGGGTACTCGCTACTAACCCCAAAATCAACTATTTTTATAATTTCTTCCAATGATAAAGTGGTCGGCTTGGTACCGGATAGAGATTCAGAACCGTTTAGAATAGCCCTTAATGATTTGTGGTAATACCAATGTTCCACATTGGCGATTTTTCCTTCTTGGCTTAGATATTGCGGATTTATAATTTCTTTTTCCCTGCCAAGTATTTCCAGTTCTTTAATTCTGATTGCTGCAACAATACCCCTTAGATCAATTTTGAAAAAGTGATTGGTAAAAATCATAATGTGGCCGGTGCTTCTTTTTTGGATAACAATCGCAATTCCCTCGTTTTGCATGGCGTATTTGGCAATATTAATATTATCGGATTCAATTATAGCCATTTTTATTTTATTTTTACCGCGCTTTATTTTTAGTATCTCGGCATTATTATTGAATTCTGTTTCAGATTCGCTATCATAATAAATTAAAGCGTTTAAAGCGGTAAAGGTAAAGTTAAAAACATCTTGACTGTCTAATCCTTGTTTATACATTTGTTTGATTATTTGCGCCAAGTCGCCGAATTTGTTATGGAGACCGTATTGGTCATCCTCGTAAATATAATCCAACAAAGCTTTTAATTCAGGTTTATCGGCAATTGATAAAAAGTCCGCCACAAGCATAGTCGCGAATTTTCCATTTTTATGATGGTCGAAAATTCCGCCGCCCATATCTACCAACAATGCGTTTTCTTTTTCCCATTGTTCCAGATTTTGTTTCGAGGGATCGTTGCTCAAATTCCAAAAATAAATTTTAGCTTTTTCTATTCCTGTAAATTTATCTTTTCCGTAGTGCGCCAGTAAATAACAGGCCGCGATTTGATCAAGGTGCGGCTTATCCGGCATTATTATTTTTGAAACAATTGATTGATTTTGCATATAAACATCGAATTTGTAAATAAAAATATAAATATATTATAACAAGAATTAAAAAATTACGCTAACAATCTAATTATGATTAAACTGTTGCCAGTAATCAGTTAGACTGTTAGCGTATGGGTTGCTTATTTATCCCTTATTTTATTCTTCATCTATCGGATAGAGGTGCAGGAAGGTTCCGTACCTTCCAGACGATGGTCCGAAGTGCAAACCCGGTGTCCTTGTGTCATCGTCAGAACTAAAGACTGCTTCATGGTCAGGAACCTGACCATGTTGGACTGGGTACATGTTTGCGTAAACATATACCGCTTCCTTAATCCTCTCGTTGGGCTTAAGAACCCGTTTAACCTTGACCTCTATCTGGCCGTTCAGCCATTCCCCAGGAACTGGCTTGAGGCTGATGTCAGAGTAAAGAAATGCGTCTCCAAGCATTACTTCCCAATGCTCAGGAGATTCAGGGTAGCCCCGCACATGCTTTACTTGCGCATCTTTGGGTATTTCTATTCCAACAACAAACTTCTTGAAATAGATATGCCTTGTTATGAGGGTGTAATCCCTCTCACTTGGCTGACCCTTTGTGTTTGTCCTCGTGGATCCGTTCATTTGCACAAATTCCCAGAGGCTCACATAAGAGATCCTTTGTTCTTTGTGAT
>JAHIHE010000037.1 GCA_018899995.1 Patescibacteria group bacterium
AAAAAATAAGACATTTATAAATGCTCACTTGATAAAAAATCAGCTTGTCGATGTTGATAATGGCTCTGATTATAAATACAAAATAAAATTTTTAAATCTAACCCCGAAGGAGAATAAATTCCCTACGGGGCAGGCAAAATAATATGGCAAAAGAATGGATATTAAATCAAGCGAATATGCGGTGGGGACTAACCCGAAAGAGTAAAGTTGGGCCCGTTGCAGAGTTAATTAGAAAATGCGCCCCAAAGACACTAAACGAGTGGGAAAAATTTTATTTAGACAAAGCCTATTCGAAACAGCATCTCGAACAACTCGGGAAAACTTTATTTATTAAGGTTACTGATGTTTGCAAAGCTGAAATAGAAGATGTTACCGAAGAAGATTGTATAAATTTCATATACAATTTGGTAATAAATAGAACCTTCGACGGTTATCAGTCAGAAATTCAAACAATTTACGGACAGCTTGAAAAAATTCTTGGAGTTAAAATCGAGCCTGCCCCCGACGAATGGGATAGAGGATATAATGTTGATTATTTTATTAAAATTCACGAAAAATATATCGGTCTTCAAATAAAACCTGCGGGTTTTGAATATATTACGCAAATAATCAACGAAAGAGAACAGCAGAAAAAAACGCACGAAAAATTTACCGCAAAATACGGCGGAAAGGTATTTTATATTATTTCAATAACCGAAGGTAAAAATAAGATAATCCATAATCCCGAAGTAATTGAGGAAATAAAAAAAGAGATTGAAAGATTAAAATAGGCGGCGAAAAAAGAAGCGGCGTTCAGTTTTGGCTCTGCCGCCCGCAGGGCGGCAATCATTCGGGATTTTGTTCAAAATGAGTTCTGACTTTTTCCAGCAAACACCACCAAAATTTCTAACGGGGCGCATTGCCGAGTTCTGGGTTCTCCGCCTCCGGTGAATCCCATGCCTACCGGCAGGCAGGCGCAGCAGGCGGAGATTCCCAGTGAGTCCGCCAAAGTTTATTGGTTGCCTCGCTTAAAAACTCCGTTGCTTATTTTTGATATTTTCACTATCATTATATTACGCTATTTAAAATAAACTCAATATAAGTAGTATATTAAAGTCAAATAATTATGGCAAACACTGTTAGCGAAAATATCCGCAAACTCCGGCAGAAAAAAGGAATTTCTCAAGATCGTCTATCAAAAAAAGCGGATTTAGCATTAAATACTATCGTTAAAATTGAAACCTGTGAAAATTCAAATCCAACAGTTGAAACGCTTAAAAAGATCGCTAAAGCATTAGATGTTTCCGCGCGCGACTTATTTGAAAAATAATTACGATATGTGGCATTCAAAAACATTGCCCGAAACTTTTCAGGCGCTGCATTCCGGCGAACATGGCTTAACAAGAAAAGAAGCAACGGAACGCCTCAAGGAATACGGCCCCAACAAGCTTCCCGAAGGAAAGGTGGACAGTCTTCCCGTTATTTTCCTGCGCCAGTTCCAAAGCCCGCTGATTTACATTCTTCTCGCGGCAAGCATGATTGTTTTTGCGATGGGAGAAATCATAGACGGCTCGATCATTCTTGCCGTTCTTCTTTTCAATGCCATCGTCGGAACCATTCAAGAGGGCAAGGCGCGAAACACGCTTTTCGCGCTCAAGAAATTCGTTGAAACAAGAGCGACTGTTCTCCGCGAGGGAAAAGAATTTATTGTTCCTGACAGCGAAGTGGTGCCTGGCGATATCATTATTCTGCAGGAGGGCGAGAAAGCGCCGGCAGACGCGCGAGTTATTGCCGCCACAAATCTCAAAATTGATGAGGCGGCTCTTACCGGTGAATCAGAGCCGGTACATAAAATTTCCGATATTTTAGAAAGAGTTGACTTGCCTGCAACGGAGCAAAAAAACATGATTTTCAAAGGGACGCATATTCTTGCGGGAAACGGCAGAGCGATTGTGGTAGCAACTGGCATTGAGACAGTAATTGGAAAAATTTCAAAGGAGATCGCGGCAATTGATACTGAAATTCCTCTTAAAACCAATATCCGCTATCTCTCGCGGCTCATCGTTGCCACTGTTGCAAGTATTAGCACATTGTTGTTTCTACTCGGTATTGTTTCGGGGAAATCAGTAAAAGAAATGTTTACCACCGTGGTCTCGCTTTCTGTTTCACTCATTCCCGAAGGACTTCCTATTGTGATGACGCTTGTTTTAGCAACCGGCGTATGGAGAATGTCAAAGCATAATGTCTTAGTAAAAAAACTTCAGGCTGTGGAAGCGCTGGGGCAATCTCGCATTATCGCTGTTGATAAGACAGGCACCATAACCAAAAACGAAATGGTAATCCAGAAAGTATATGTGGACGGAAAATTTTTTGAAGTTGGCGGAGTTGGTTATGAACCGAAAGGAGAAATCAATCTTGGAAATAATATCATTGACCCGTTAAATCACCCCGAACTTTTATTAGCGGGAAAAATAGCCGCTTTTTGCGCCAATGCCCGCGTGATGTTTTCAGAAGAAGAGAAGGCCTGGCGCGTTGCCGGCGACCCGACTGAAGCGGCAATGCTCGTGCTCGCCGAGAAGCTCGGATTTCACAAAGATGACTTGGAGCGAGAGTCGCCGCTGGTTAGCGAAATTCCGTTTGATTACAAGTTCAAGTATCATGCGACGGTTCATCAATTTGACGGCCAGAAGTTTTTAGCTGTTGTTGGCGCGCCGGAGGTAATTCTCGGTCTTTCACAAAAAATATGGCGCGGCGGTTCCTCGACTGCGCTCGGGACAGGCAAAAGTTATCATCTATCTAATAAAGAGAAACAAGAATTAGAATCAGTTTTTCTATCTATGTCGCGAGAAGGGTTGCGGGTTGTCGCGTTAGCTGCCGCCTTTGGCGAGCCTCGCTTACGGCGGGAAACCCGCGATGCGCTCGCCTCGCTGGAGCTACGGCGAAGCGAGCCGAAAATACTTACTCCCGAGGAAATTAAATCACTTACTTTTGTGGGATTTTTCGGAATGAAAGACGCGCTTCGGGAAGAGGTGCGAGATGCGATGCAAAAAGCGGCTTCTGCCGGTATTCGGGTGGTAATGATCACCGGGGATCATAAAATCACGGCGCAAGCGATCGCCAAAGAAGCGAACATCTATCACGATGGAGATACTGTTCTTACAGGACAAGACATTGACGCTTTTTCCGATGCCGAGCTTTCCGAAAAATTGGCCAGAACTTCGGTATTTGCGCGAGTAACGCCGGAACACAAATTGAGAATTATAAAGGCGTATAAGGCGGCTGGAGAAATTGTGGCGATGACCGGAGACGGGGTAAATGACGCCCCTTCGCTCGTTGCCGCAGACCTTGGCGTGGCTATGGGAAAAATTGGCACCGAGGTGGCAAAAGAAGCTTCGGATATCGTGCTTCTGGATGATAATTTCGGAAGTATTGTTTCGGCTGTAGAAGAAGGACGAAGTATTTACAAGACGATTAAGAAAGTTATTCTGTATCTTTTTGCGGGCAGTTGGAGTCAGGTACTTACAATTTTAGGCGCCCTGCTACTCGGCTACCCGCTGCCTCTTTTGGCAGCCCAGATTATTTGGCTTAATTTTGTGACTGATGGATTTCTTGATGTCGCATTGGCTATGGAGCCAAAAGAGGAAGGGTTATTGCGCGGTAATTTTGAACGGCCTAAAAAATATCTCATTGATTCTTTAATGGTCAAACGGATTGTGCTAATGGCTGCGCCGCTCATGATCGGAGCGCTCGTATTATTCAGCAACTACTACCAAACTGATTTGGTTAAAGCGTGGACCATTACGCTAACCGCGCTGGCTATGGGCCACTGGTTCAATGCTTGGAATTGCCGCTCGGAAGACAAATCTATTTTTCAAATGAACCCGTTTTCCAATAAATTCTTGGTTGGAGCGACTGTCATCATCGTCTTTCTGCAGATGCTTGCGATTTATAATCCCCTTATGCAAAAAATCCTCCGCACCACCGCCCTTTCGTTTTCAGAATGGCTGGTTATTATTCCCGTGGCGGCTTCCGTTGTGCTCGTGGAAGAAATAAGAAAATTCTTTTATCGAAAGAAAGCATCAATACCAGCATAAACCCCATTAGAAGTCTTGGTCAGAAAAAATTTTTATTTAAAATTTTTTCTGTTCTGCAATAACGGGGATGCAAAATCCCGAATCCCGCGTGGAGCGGCTGTGAAACTATTTATGCGCTTATGCGCTAAAGAAATTTTGGGATAAATTTATCCCTTGCGGGGCACTCTTGCGTCACCGCTTTTTTACTTTACCTTTACACATTTTTTTAACCGCTTGCGTCAATCCCGAGTACTCGGGACCATGGCAGAATTAACGCAATAGGTTTGAAAGACCAAGCTGTAAGACTAAGCTGCCGCTTGACAGTTTCGCGATGCGGGGGTAATCTTAAATTAGCTTAAAAAGCTATAGATAAGGAGGATCCTGATAAAAGCGGGATTATTTTTTGCTCCTTAACAATTTAATGGAGGTAAATAAATGGAAAAGATAAAAGAAACAGAAAAGAAAAAACCGCCCGCTCGATTGAATCAAAGAGCTGATGGCGAACTTGTGAATGAATTCGGCCAGTGTCCTTGTTGTTTTCCCCTGAGTTAAATCAAGGGGTGAGAAAATGACGGGAAAATTAAAAGCGGAAAAAGCAGAGTTATCATTGTTAGTGCCCATAGGATGCGCTAACTGCACAGGAGTTAGCTGTGTTGCGGAAACTGTCTGCTACGGAACTAACTGTGTTACGATCGGCATACCCTGCTGTAAGACATGCCCTGCGAACAAAAGAAAAATAGCTATGTGAAAAATAAGAGGCGATGGAAATGGAACCAAAGTGCAGAGATTGCAAAAAAAACGCGAATATCATTTCGCCTGACGCGCTTTTAGGAGAGGAAAAACCTGGCGCCAAAGCCATAGCGGCGTTATTTGAAGGCATAATAGACAAAGGGCATTGCTGCGGCAACGGCGGACCAAATTGCTACGCTGAAGAATAAAGAAATCCGAGAGGTAAAATAAATAAAAGTAAAGAAAAAGAAGGCAAGAAAAGACGAGTCAGAAAAGTGCGAAACTAAAAAGACAATTCCGCGGAAAAGAAAGAATAGAGGCAATAAATGGGTGCGGACATAATGCGATTGACTTTAAAGGGACTTGTCCCCTGTGAACAGAATATGAATAAAACAAGAAAAAGAAATTAAGGATGTGATGAAAATGAAAATAATAGAATTGGACGGGCATCCGCTTCTTGGCAATGCTTTGACTATATTAAGAAACAAAAAATCAAGTGGGGGCGAATTTAGAAATGCCGCAAATATTGTCTCAAAATTTCTAGCAATAGAAACGGCAAGGGATATTTTACCTGTCAGAGAGGTTAAAATAGAAACGCTTGTTGGACAAACAACCGGCACAGTTATTGACGACAGCAAAAAAATAATTCTTGTTCCGATTCTGCGGTCGGGGCTGGCAATGCTGCCAATGCTTCAAGAAGTGATACCCAATTACGACATTGGGTTTGTCGGCCAAAAAAGGGACGAGGCTACGGCAGAGCCAAAAGAATATTACTGCAATATTCCTGTTAATCACGGATCGCCAGATGTATATAGAGTAGTTATACTTGATCCCATGATTGCAACAGGCGGTTCAGCCGCAGCCACCATAAAATTGCTTGTGGAAAAGTATAAAATTCCTCAGGAGATAATTTATCTTGTCGCGATTGTCGCGGCCCCGGAGGGATTGGAACTTTTAAGTGAAACTTTTTCGCAAGTTACCGTGCTTATTGCGGCCAGAGATGAAAGATTGAATGCCAAAAAATTTATTGTTCCGGGTTTCGGAGATTTCGGAGATAGATTTTTTGGTTCAGAAAAACCAAAAGAGGTGATATGAAATGAAACAAATCAGAAAATTCTCAAAAGCAGAACTTGAAAAAGCAGGAATTCCAAAAAATGTGCAAATGGTTGTAAGCAAGAAATGTCAATTGGCAACTAGGGGTGGCTACTGTAATGTCCCCCGTGGTGGCGAAACGCTGGAATTGATAGAATACGATATAGGAGATGTCTTAAGTATAATAGATATATTTTCGGCACTGAGGTTGGAAATAAAAGTTCTTGGCGGGAACATCTCTGATAATCGTCCAGCGTTTATGGCAATTATTGATCGCATGAATAAGCGCGATGTGAACTACGCCATAACAGACAATGCCATAAATAGAGCAACAATAATGGAAGCAATAGACAGGTACGGAGTAAAAGGATTTGTCTTCAGTCTTGATAGCCTGAAAAGCCAGCCTAAGTTTGGGCATTTACCCGGAAAGGATTTGGGTGGATGCTCTACAATAAAATCAAAGGCGGCGCTGGAACTCATACCTGAAATCCGCGACTCTGTGGATTATCTCGCAGTAAATACCATAATCCATGCTATCAACCTTGAGCAAATCGTTCCGATTGTGAAGTATTGCACAGAAGAACTTGCTGGTACAATCGTGAACCTCTGTCCGATCATCTGCGGATCGTTGCCGGGCGAACATGAGAAAAATCTGTATATTTTCCGAGTACCGACAGAAACAGTGCTGTCTTATGTACTGCAGGAAAAGCACAAGACAAGATTTGCCCAACTTATGGACGAACTTATTGAGCTAAAAGAATCCGGCTGTACCATAGGCGTGCCAGTTGAGTATCTGGAGTTGCTTAAAGAAAACACTTGCGGCAAATTCACTTGGAATTGCGGTGATCTTAAAGAATGTCCGATATTGCGGCTGTTTCCAGACGGAACATTTGGGGTATGCAGTGATCTTGTCGGCAGTGATATGTATCGCGCCGGATTGACGCCGTTTAACCTGCTGTCAACAAATGACCATGTTTATACCGAACAAGATAAGCAACGGAATAATAAAGGTGGCGTAATTGGCTTTACCGCAAAACTAACCGCGGAAGATCTAGCAAGAAACTTTGCCAAAATAAATGAGGCATGGCTTGCTGATCGAGATCGGTTGTTATGCTGTCAAAAGAGCGGTTGCGTATGGAGCAATATCTTGATTGCCTGGATTTACCAGCAAAAAGGATACGGCACTTTAAGCGCAACTAAAAAAAATCTATAAAATTAAAAATTCATGAGCGCGTGAAACTTCACCCGCTCTATTTTTTATCAATTTTATCCGTATAGCGTGATTTTGACGGCCGTTGGAAATGCGATATAAAGGTCTTGACTTCTGCATTTTTGTCTATTATAATACGGCTATTAGACAAAATTGTCATATTTTATCCAATAACACTATAAAAATGAATAAAAATGAACTTATAAAAATATTAAATGACTGGAATTTTTGGCAAAAAGACATAGAAACCGGTATAAAAAGAGATGCTTATCTCAATTCGCTGGAACAGATGCTTCAAAGCGGGCAAATAATGCTTATAACCGGAGCCAGACGCAGTGGCAAATCCTTTTTAATGAGGCAATTGGCAAAAAAAATAGTAGAAAGAGGCGCGGATAAAAATCAAATTTTAATCGTGAATTTTGAAGATCCGCGATTTGTTGATTTAAATACGGATTTGCTGGATCAGATACTTGAAACATACCAAGAGTTTTTGCGCCCGAAAGAAAAGCCGTATATTTTTCTTGATGA
>JAHIHE010000038.1 GCA_018899995.1 Patescibacteria group bacterium
AAAATTAAAAAATTTACACACGTTGTTGGTAACCCGCCATATTTAAACAAACAGAGTAGCTATATCAAATAAATATAAAAATTTAAAAATAATTAATTTAAATAAAAAAATATGACAAGACAAATTATTTCTTATACAGACGCTATTGCTACCGTTATAAAAACCAATAATGGGATAGCAACAACAAGACAAGTTTTAGATCAAATTTCTAAATTTCGTCCATTAACCGGAAAAACACCAGAAGCGACCATTTTATCGGAACTTGGAAGAAGTCGCAGGTTCGCAAAAATAGGAGTTGGGGTTTGGACGTTAGCGGAAGACAAGAATAATTTCGGTGAAATTAATAATATTTCATTTCAAAAAGATTTAGACATTATATCAAATCAAAAAAAGATAAATACTGACGATAAAGAAATTGTTTTAAGCACAGAAAGGATACATGCTCAAATTCAGGGCATGTTGCTTGAGATAGGTAATGTCAATGGATTCCAGACTTATACTCCGAACAAAAATGCTACATTTAATAATAAACCACTTAAAATTTTATCTTCTTTAGAAGATATACCCAACTTTACTTATGAAAGAATAATTCGATCAGTCAGATATATTGATGTTTTATGGTTTACGAATGACAAAGAACCTTTTCCTGTTTTTGCTTGGGAGGTCGAAAATTCCACAAACTTTAGAGACGGTTTAATAAAATTTACCGAGCTTAATTTTTTCAAAACACACTTCTATTTTTTGGCGCCTGAAACTAAAATAAATAAATTCCAAGAAGAAATATCAAGGCCAATTTTTAAGGAAATGAAAAAATCTTGCGATTTTTATTCAATGGAAAGAGTAAAACAATCTTATCAATCAACGCTTGAGAATGAAGAATTTAAAATTTTTAATTATGATCAAAAGATATAAAATAACTAAATTTAGGCCCATTTTATCTAAAGGGAGGCTAAAAAAGATTTGGCAACAATGCGCTTTCTACTTAAATTTTGAGAAAGAGTGGAAAAACTTTTTGGGTATTTGCGAAAATAATAAAATCGAAAGAACTCTTGCGTTAAATAACTTTTTAATTACAGAATTTTTAATAACTTATTGTGAGCTAAAACCAGAAATGTTAAATAGAATGAATTGTCATTGCGATCAAAGAAGTGGAGAAATAAAAATTCTCAACAAAAATTATAATAAATACAGGCAGTCCATCAAAGAATTTTTGATGAATTTTATCTAAAGATATGCCAATATGTTTGTCATTTATACCAAGTGACTTTTTCCTACAGTAAAGATTTGGCCAAATTATCAAATAAAATTCTTGTTTTGCCCGATGGCAAAGAAAGATTAAAACTACAAAATGATAATTTTATTAAAATACAGCCAAAAATTAAAGAAATTTTGGATTACGAAATAGGCCAGAAGGGTAAGGTGATAAGAGTAATATGGGTCGGAAGAAATTTACTAATAGAAACTACTTCTGATGTTGATGCGGAACATATTAACAAGCAAAAAACAAGATTTTCTATAAAGTCTATCGCGAATACCGGTACAGGAACATTAAAGAATTTAGGGGCGCGGCAAATTTTGAAATTTTTAGGCGTTGATTTTTCTCAACAATACAAAGAAATGTGGCAAAAATTAAGAGTTCATTTACATGAACGGAAGATTCCACAAGAAAAACTGAAAAAGAAAGTGCGAAGAAATCAAAAACCATTAAAATGGGCAACGGAAAACGGAAGAAAATATCAAATTGAGTTAAACGAATTATGTTTTAATGCTTTCAACGCATTGTCATTAAAAAAGAAAATAGATTTTCTTAATTTTATTACCGACTGCAACGATAATGACCTGTATGTAATAATTGTCAATTCTGTTGATGTAATAATTTATAAACCGGTGGAAAAGAAGTTAAAAATTATAAAAAGTATTGAAGCAAAAAAAGATAAATTGACTGATGTAGGATACGCGATTTATGTTGATGGCAAACCGACTTATAGAGTTCAAACCAATAACACTAATGGAATTGGTATAAGCGCATATTGCCAAAGAATTTTTTGGATATAGTAATAAACCACTGAGGTTAAACCTCAATAGAATGAATGGTAAAGCCAATAAACAAAGAAGAGAATAAAATAGTTTGCGAAATAATTTTAAATGACTTAAAATACCTTTCAGCAGGCTTTTATTTTTTAACTGGTTTTTTTACAACTGGCGCAGAAACAGCTAATCAATTACTGGACAATATAATCAAATTATATTTAAAAAGCATCCCCTGGATAAAATTAATGAGTTACCTAAATACAATTGGATTAGCTTGCAATTTTGCTGGCACACTTTTAGTCGCCTTTTACATAAGTAAAGACCCAAATGAGTGGGTAGAGAGTGAAGATAGGATGAAACCCGGGGAAAAAAGGTATGCCTTGCTTATTAAACACCCTTGCTTTTTAAAAGTTGGAATTTTTTTAATAGTTGTGGGTTTTCTTCTCAGTTTAATTGATAGTCTGTTAAAATAGCGAAAAAGGATGTGGGCAAGTTTTATATTCATTACCCATAGTTTCGAATTCGGAATGTAAATATACTCGTTTTGTCGCCGGAAAATGATTTTAACGCCGTTTCATAGGCCGGAAAAATTTAGGAATTTTAAAATGAGCAAAATAAAGAAGGGAAAAATTAATCCTAAAAACTGGTCCGACTATGTGACCAAACACAGTTTTGCCATGGAGTTGGAAAAGAACATTTTTACTTGGGACGACCCGAAGAAAATCGCTCAATCGCTAAAAAAATCAGCCACAGAGAGTTTGCGCCGGAAAGGAACAACATTTCAATCGGCAATGTCAATGCTTAATTTTTACATCAATCGCGCCGGTAAAAATTTAAAACCGGCGAGAAGACGAATTTTGGAGCAAGCGAAAACAGAACTGCGAAAATTATTTTAAACCCTGTAAATTTTTGCGATGGATGCATTTAAAAAACTATACAAAGAACTCAGGAAAAAATATGGAAGTTCGGAAAAAATAAAAAGGGTCAGCGTGAGGGCGCCATTTTTGTTTATAATAAGCCAAAAAACCGCAAAAAAGGTTTACCCCGTTAGAAGTCCAAACCAGTGTTTTCAAATATCCGGGATGTAAAGCGAAGCGGCTTTGCCTTATAGTCAAATTTAATAGAGAGAATAATTTAAAGACTTCTAACGGGGTTTACAAAGCGCATAAAATATGATATTATTCCAAAATTAGAAGGCATTTTAAAGTTAATTTTATGGGTAATAACGGCGCCAACTTAAGAGAACCGTTTTTGCAGTTTGTCGCGAAACTGAAAGATATCAGCGGGGAATTGGCGGTTAAGAGCGAAGATAGGATAAAAGTCAGCTATATCGCGAGCTCGCTTTCTTTTTGGTACGAAAAAATAAGAAACACAGTTGATTATAAAGACGAGCATTTATTGCGCAAATACGCCACCGAGCGAATTTTAAATCGCCTTGTTTTTATTGAGAAAAAGGAGAAAAACTTAGCAGAGTCGCTGATAACGGAACTCATCCGGGGAAAATATTTTCCCAACGACACACTCGGCGTTTTTAAGATTCGGGAAACCGACGAAGTTATCGGAAAATATTTGTTTCTTTTGAAAAAATTAAATTTGGACGGCGCCGCGAAAAAATCGGACAAAAAAATAATATCCTGGCTTTTTGGAATGGCGGCGTACGAAATTGAGAGAAAATTAATCCCGTCTTTCCACGAAGAAAAAGAGGCGCTGGCTGAATTTATGTATAACACGATTAAAAAAGACATTTCAATACTTAACGACATAGGCGAGCGGCAAAAAATCACCCAATTGTATCTGGCGATTATCCGCGCGATCTTGAAAGCCGACCACTCAATACTCTCTTTTTATCTACTCAAGGCGCATTGGCCCGACTGGTTTGAAGAAAATTGGCGAGAAACCGCGGATGAATTTGCCAAGAACGTTTTTTCCCTGAAAAGGGCGATTGAGGGCGAAATCAGCCATCCGATAGGCGATAAACTGCTCAGGTTCTGCAAGCGGCGGGCAGTGGCTTATTTTATAATCTTTGACATGGTCTCCAATAATTTATCCGGCGTCGTTGGAAAAATATCCTCGGCAAAGCTTTCTTTTTTGGAAGATGTCCAAGACGCGTGCCTTGAGCGGTATAAAAAAGCGCGCGGGACGCTTTCAACAAGTTTTATACGCAGCGTTATTTACATTTTTATCACCAAGACAATTTTGGCTTTCGTGTTTGAAATTCCGTATGAACTGGCGACGGCCGCTAAAATTAATTATACTTCGTTGAGCATCAATGTTGCGTTTCACCCCACTTTGATGTATTTAGCCGGATCTTCAATTAAGCTGCCAACCGAAAAAAACACGGGGCAGATTATCAGGGAGATTGAATACATAATTTATCAAAAAAAGCACGACACGCCGCCGTATCCGACAAAATTTTCCCTCGGCTCGCAGATTTTCGGCACGATATTTTCGGTTTTCTATCTCGTGATGTTCGCGGTAACTTTCGGCGCGATAATTTTTATTCTGGATGAGCTGAAATTTAATGTCGTAAGCGGAGCGCTTTTCATATTTTTTATAAGCGTGGTGAGCTTTTTCGCGCTGAAAATCAGCCAGCCGGTCCGCGAACTGAATGTCATTGACAAAAAAGATAATTTTTTTGGCGTGATGCTTGATTTCTTTTCCATTCCGATTATCAATTTGGGCCGCTGGATGTCCGAACGATTTTCCCAGGTCAATGTGTTTGTTTTCGCGCTGGATTTTATCATTGAAGCGCCGTTCAAATCGTTTGTGAAAATTTTTGACGACTGGATTAAGTTTTTGAAAGAAAAAAAAGAAGAAATAATGTAAAATTAAGTCCGCGTTTGCATTTACCGCGCGCAATGAGTTAAAATAGAGGTATAATAATTAAATCAATGGAAAGGAAGATACTATGTACAATATAATGGGAAATATCGGAGATACGATGGCTTACGGCGTCGGAGTGGGCGGAGCGTTTTTGCTTTTTGGTTGGCTGATAATGATTGTTTTCTGGATTATCGTCGTTTTGGGAGCTATCGCCTTGATTAAGTGGCTGATAAAAGAGTTAAAAGGCGGCGACGCGGGCAAGGCGCTGGATATATTGAAAGAAAGATACGCCAAAGGAGAAATTTCAAAAGAAGAGTACGATGCGAAAAAGAAGGACTTAATGTAAAACGAAGGCGTTTCCAAGACCAAAAAACCGCCGGCTCTGCGCCAGCGGTTTTTTTATTGGGTTGGTTAAAAAAATTTATGATTTAAGCTTGGCAATTTCCGCGACCAGCTGTTCGTTGCGTATTGCCATATTTGGGTCTATGTTTACAAAAACCATACCCAGATTATCACGCCCACCAATATCATCGCGAGGTTGGTGTAAAGATTCATTTTTCGCGCGCTGTGCGCCTGCCAGCTCTGCAATTTTTCAGAAACTTTTTTATTGGAAGCTACCACTAAAATCAGGATCAGCGGCATTACAAACATTACATTATAAAGCAGCAAATAGATTAAGCCTGTTATTTGCGCCGCTTTTGAAGAAAGCATTCCGACTATCGCGACATAAATTCCTCCGGAGCAGGGGAATACGAAAAGCCCCACAAGCGCGCCCGCTATTGTCGCGGCCGGAATAGTGGCCTTGTGCATATAGTCCAGAAAATATTTTTTGGAAAATTGCGGAATTTTAATCCGCGGCATTTGCGGCCAGAAATAGTTTACGGAGTTAAACGCGCCTAAAAAGATAACTAGCAAGCTTCCGACCTTGCTCATAATGTGCGGCGTGTCTGAAATCATTATTGCCTTTAACATTCCCACGCCGATTAAAAAATAAACAGCGTACATTGCCCCGATGTAAGCCGCGCCCATTTTTAAAACACCCGTTTTGCTTCGTTTGATTGTGTAAAGAAAACCGATGAAGAAAAGCAAAACCGCGAAAGCGCAGGGGTTGATTCCGTCAATCAATCCAGAGGAGAGGACAA
>JAHIHE010000004.1 GCA_018899995.1 Patescibacteria group bacterium
AGCATCAAATCATCTAAAATGACACCAAGAGGCTCATTGATACATCATCTAAAATGACACCGAAATTTATGGTAGAATATAGGGTTAATTCTTAACCCCATACAAGCCATGAATACAGAAGCCAGAAAACAATATATGGATACCTTAAGAGAAAGATATTTTAAAGGAATCAAAAAAGAAAAAGGAGAAATTCTAAATGAGTATTGCAGAAATACAAAACAAGACAGAAAATATGCCATCAAAAAATTCAACTACAAGATAAAACCTAAAAGCAAAGAAGATAGAAAAAACAGAGCTTGTTTTTATGATGGCAATGTTATCGTCGTTTTAGTTGAGATTTGGAAAATATTTGATTATCCTTGCGGACAAACCCCGTTAGAAATGCAATTTCTAACGGGGCAAAGATTGGAAGAAATTTTAGGCGTGGAAGTTGAAAATTTGCGAGCGTGGAAAGAAATCGTTTGCTCGGATGAAATTGCGGAGAAATTAAAGAAAATGAAATCCGCCACCATTGATCGCCGGCTCAATCACGAAAAAGAAGTTTTAAAATTAAAAGAAAAGTATCGCAAGAAAAGTTCTTTTCTGCTTTCCACTATTCCGGTTAAAACCAGCGCTGATTTTGATAGAAATATCGTTGGCAACGAACAAGTTGATTTTGTGGAAAGTTGCGGCGCTTCCGCTTCTGGAGAATATGTCAATAATCTGTCTATTTGCGATATTTTCAGCTCTTGGTGGGAAGGCGAAGCCATAATGGGAAAAGGCCAGCAAAGAGCGCTTTCAGGACTGGATAATTGCCGGAAAAGAACTCCTTTTCCTTGGCGCGAATTTCATCCGGATAACGGAACTAATCTTTTGAATTTTGCGGTTTACGCTTACGCGGAAAAAGAAAGATTAAAGTTTTCTCGCTCTCGGCCATATCATAAAAATGACAATTGTTTCATTGAACAAAAAAACTCTACGCACATCCGGCAAGTAATCGGGTATCTGCGGTATGACACACAAGAAGAGTTGGATTGTCTGAATGATCTATACCGAAATGAATTAAGGTTGTACAAGAATTTTTTTCAGCCGGTGATTAAATTGAAAAACAAAGAAAGAACAGGCGGACATATTAAGAGAAAATACGACCGGGCAAAAACTCCTTACCGCCGATTGATTGAATCCAATCAAATATCCGCCAAAGAAAAAGAAGCGCTGACGGCAATTTATCAATCGCTTAATCCGGCAGAATTAAAAAGAACGATTGATAAAAAACTGGATAATCTTTACAAAATTTATCAGAAGAAAAAAGGTCAAGAAAATATCAATTTAACTAACAAATTAAATCCTTCTTTAGTATCATTTTCCAGGATAGCTCAAAAAGAGGTTTTGGGTGTCATGATTAAATGATTTGACACGACCCGTAATAATTCGGAAAAAAAGTTCGGGTATCATTCTTACAAACTTGAGAATATAAGGATATCGTGTATAATGTAGATATGGGAAAAATAAAAACGGCAAAACAAATGGAACGGCACCTCAAAGGGATGGCGAATCACTACCGCATTGAGATATTGCTTCTGGTTGCGGCGCGTGAAACAATAACCCTTGAAGGCATCGTAGAGGCGCTCAGAGCAAACGAGAAAACCATCGGCGAACACACAAGGCGGTTATATCAGGCGGGACTTATCAACAAAAAATACCGCGGCAAATTCGTGGAGCATACTTTATCGCCGTACGGGAAAATATTTGTCGGTTTCCTGAAATCATTTCAACGCACATGACAACATCCTTACAAACTTAAGAATGTAAGTATGTTTGTAGAATAAAATTTCATGCGCTTCATGCAAATCAACAACTTTTTCAAATTGGTGGTTGTGTTGGTTTTATATTCCATTTGGCAACTGTCGGCTAACGCGCCGGAGCGGGTAAAATTGTATTATTACAATCCCGAACTGGACAGAGACGAGTCGGACAATATTGCCTGCGGCAGAAAAGGGCTGGCGCCGGTTGAGAAAAAAATTCCAATAACCAATACACCGATTCAAGACGCAATCAATCTTTTACTGAAGGGGAAAGAAAACCTGACTCAAACCGATAAAACTCAAGGAATTACCACCGAATATCCTTTGGAAGGGCTTGCGCTGAAAAAGAGCCTCGTTAAAAGATGGAGTTTTAACGCTTGAATTTGATGACCCCAAAAATAAAACCGTTGGCGGTTCCTGCCGGGTGGGCATTCTCTGGTTTCAGATTGAAGCAACAGCAAAACAATTTTCCGAAGTCCAGCAAGTCCGTTTCCTGCCGGAAGATATTTTTCAGCCGTAAGCTACTTACTTGAACCCTTTCTGGGTTCTTTTTTTATCCGTCTTCACAGAAGATTATTGTTATAATGCTACAAAGTATCATAGCAGTTATACTATGATTCTTGGAAGAATCATAGTAAGGGCAAATTTTTTGCCCTTACTTTATTTTGACACAATAATTTATTGTTGCTACCATTTAAATATATATCTTAATTATTATACATAATACTTAATACCGAACCCATGCTTGACATAAAATTCATCAGAGAAAGCCAAAAAGAGCTTAAAAAAGCCATTAAAAACAAAGGCATTGATTTGGATTTGGATAAACTTTTGGCGGTGGACGATAAACGAGTCGGCCTTCTTCGGGAAATTGAGAAGCTGAATGCAGAGAAAAATAACATTAACAATTTAATCAGAAGTGCTAAAACCGAAAAAGAGCGAAAAAAAATTATAGAAGATGGTAGAAAAATTAAAAATAAAATTGAAACGATCGAACCGAAATTTAAGAAAATCCAGCAGGAATTTGACTTGTTGATGGCAAAAGTTCCGATTATTCCTTCGCCGGATACGCCGATTGGAAAAAACGAGGCGGACAACGCGGAAATTTATCGCTGGGGCGAAAAACCAAAACTTGCTTTCAGTCCCAAAGACCATATTGAATTGGGAAAACAGCTTGATATTTTGGATATGGAGCGCGGCAAAAAAGTCGCCGGCTACCGCGGATATTATCTTAAAAACGAAGGCGCGCAACTGGTAATGGCGATGATGATGTACGCTTTCAATAAAATGGTCAAACGCGGCTACATCCCGATGATTCCGCCGACGCTTGTAAAAGGATTCTCTCTTTTCGGAACGGGATATTTCAAAGGTCTAAAATACGACGACAAAGTTGACGAACTTTACCAGATAGCGGGTTCTGACAAAGAGGCCGGCGGAGCAATCAGTAAAGAAAAAAAATTTTTAGTGGGCACGGCAGAGCCGTCCTTGCTCGCTTATTACGCAGGAGAGGTTTTAAAAGAGGAAAACCTGCCGCTTAAAATTTCCGGATACAGCCAGTGCTACCGGAGCGAAATAGGAAGTTACGGAAAAGACACCAAGGGCATATACCGCGTGCACGAATTTATGAAAATTGAACAGGTGATAATTTGCAAAGCGGACATCAAAGAAGCGGAAAAATTGCAGGAAGAAATGCTTGGAATTTCCAAAGAAATTTTGGAGGAACTGGGTTTGCTTTATCGTCAGATAATAATCTGCGCCGGAGATTTAAGCCCGGGGAAATACCGGCAGTACGATCTTGAAGTGTATTCGGCCGCGAATGATTGGTATCGCGAATGCGGCTCGGCAAGCATTTTTTTGGATTGGCAGGCGCGCCGGCTTAATGTGAAATATGCCGATAAAGAAGGCAAGAAAAAATATGTTTATATGCTCAATAACACCGGCTTGGCCTCGCCGCGGATTTTAATCGCAATTTTGGAAAATTACCAGCAGGCGGACGGCTCGGTGAAAATCCCGAAGGTTTTGCGGGAATATATGGGAAAGGATATAATAAGACCGAGAAAATAAGACCCTTAAATTCTTAATAAACAACAATCTTCCAAATATGGAACAATTCGAAACTTTTTTAAAAAATTACGGAAATGGTCTTTTCTGGATTCTAATACTGATAATTTTTGATGGATTATTCTTAAAGCGGCTGGTGAAGCGGCTAGTTAGGCTGATTATCAAATTTGATTATAGGAAAAGTGGCGCAAAAGAAAAACTGGAGGCGAAAATGAGAACGCTTGGCGGCGTAGTAGTCAATATGGGGAATATGTTGGTTTTATTTGCCATTATTTTGATTTTACTGCGGATATTCAAAGTTGACACGGGACCGGTTTTGGCAGGAGCCGGCATTATTGGATTGGTTATAGGATTTGGAACCCAATCGTTAATCAAGGACTTCGTGTCGGGACTTTTTATTTTAATAGAGAATCAATATAATGTCGGCGATCGGGTGAAAATCGGGACATTTGAGGGCGAGGTTAAAAAAATCACAATTCGTTCCACGATTTTAGAAGATAATGAAGGCAGGATTATCTACCTTCCCAATGGGACAATTACTACTGTCATAAATTATTCGCAAGGAAAAACGGATCAGTCGGTCGTCCCCAAGCAGTTTCAATCAAAGTAGATGGTTTGGCGTTTTTGAAATCTAAAATCAATTTATAATTGATCATAATGATTTGGTTTTATGTCCTAATTTTTATAATCTCTTGCGTTTTACTTTATTTTGCCGGAGAATTTTTAGTTAAAGGACTTACGCGAATAGCCAAGTTCTTAGGTTGGAAAGAATTCGTAGTCGCGTTTCTGCTAATAGCTTTTGCAAGCTCATTGCCAAATCTCTCGCTTGGAGTTTCCTCGGCTTTGCATGGAGTTCCTCAGCTTTCTTTCGGCGATGTTTTGGGAAACAATATGATAGCTATGACTTTGGCCGTAGGTTTGGCGGCTTTCTTTTCCAGAGACGGAATCACAGGCAACAGTCAAACGATTCAAACAACAGCGGTTTTCGTTTTAGTCTCCGCGATTCTGCCTTTGCTTTTAGTGGCGGATGGAATCCTTTCAAGGATTGACGGCGTTTTACTCATCTCTTTTTTTGGTTGTTATCTTTATTGGCTTTTTTCAAAAAAAGAAAGATTTTCACGAGTTTACAACAATGAGCGCGATACTCAACTTCATTTTGGGATTTCAAACTTCTTTAAAGACATAAGCAGAGTATTACTTGGAGTAATTTTTGTAATAATCGCGGCTGAGGGAATTGTAAGATCGTCTGCTTTTTTTGCCTCCACTTTTAATTTGCCGCTGGTTTTAATCGGAATTTTTGTTACCGGAGCGGGAAACGCTTTGCCGGAGATATATTTTAGCATAGTTTTAGCCAAAAGGGGGCACAATTGGATGATTTTAGGCGGATTGATGGGCGCCGTTATAATACCCGCTACTTTGGTTTTAGGAATAGTTTCTTTGATACATCCAATTGAAATTGCCAATTTTTCATACGGAATTATCGCAAGATTATTTTTAATTATCGCGTCTTTGTTCTTCTTTTTCTCGGTGTTAACTGGCAAAAAAATCACGAGGAAAGAAGCTCTGGTTTTGTTGGGAATTTATATTGTTTTTATCTTAACTGAAATCGCCATGGGGATATATGAGAATATTAAATAGCGCTTAAGCGGGAAAGGCGATAAAGCGAAAAGAGATGGTTCCAGTTGATTTGATAAATTTATTAGAAATTAGAAATTAGAAATTAGAAATTATAATTATGCGCTTTATCTGCGATTTCCACATTCACTCCAAATACTCGCGGGCTACCAGCCGGCAGATGGAGCCGGAAACGCTTGCTTATTGGGCCGCCATCAAGGGAATAAATGTTTTAGGCGCCGGCGATTTTACTCACCCAGCGTGGGTGAAAGAGCTGAAGGAAAAACTGGAGCCGGCGGAAAAAGGGCTTTACAAATTAAAAGACCCGAATTTTAAGCCGAAAGAAAATTCCGAGTTTGGCGTTTCGCGCCAATCGCTGGAAAAGGCGCGGTTTGTTTTAACCGCGGAAATATCCAGCATTTATTCCAAAGCCGGAAAAGTCAGGCGCGCGCATAATGTTATTTTCGCGCCCGATTTTGAAACGGTTGAAAAAATTAATTCAAAATTGGAGCAAATCGGAAATTTAAAATCCGACGGACGGCCGATTTTGGGCCTTGACGCAAAAGAACTTTTAAAAATCATTTTGAGCGTTTCTCCGGCTGCGGTGATGGTTCCGGCTCACGCCTGGACGCCATGGTTCTCCGTTTTCGGCTCAAAATCCGGCTTTGATTCTTTGGAGGAATGTTTTGACGATTACGCTAAATACATTTTCGCGATAGAAACGGGATTATCAAGCGACCCGGGGATGAACTGGCGGCTTTCGGCCCTTGACAAAATAACCTTGATTTCCAATTCGGACGCGCATTCTCCGGCAAACCTCGGCCGCGAAGCCAATGTTTTTGAGGGAGAAAGCATTGATTATTATTCAATAATGAGCGCGCTGAAAAACAAGGGACATTCGGACACAACCAAAACAGCGCCTTTGAAATTTTCGTACACCATAGAATTTTTTCCCGAAGAAGGAAAATATCATTACGACGGACACCGGCTTTGCAATGTTTCAATGGGTCCCGAAGAAACAAAAAAAGCGAAAGGAGTTTGTCCGGTGTGCCGAAAGCCGCTGACTATCGGAGTGATGTACAGGGTTGAAGAACTGGCTGACCGGCCTGTTGGCGGAAAGCCGGAGCGGGTAATTCCTTACAAAAACCTGATTCCTTTGGAAGAAATTATCGCCGACGCGCTGGGGCTGGGAAAAATTTCCAAAGCGACAAGAGCGGAATACGTCAAACTGATTTGCGCTCTTGGAAGCGAGTTCAATATTTTGCTTGACGCGCCGATTGAAGAAATCGCCAAGCATAGCGAGCCGATTATCGCCGAAGGTGTAAAAAGGACGCGAGAGCAAAAAGCAAAAGTAGTTCCGGGCTTTGACGGCGAATACGGAAAAATTAAAATTTTTGAAGAAAGCGAGAGGGAAAAATTCAAGGAAGAAAAAAAAGAACGCCAAAAATTGTTTTAGAAAGTTTGCCCTCATAGCTCAATGGATAGACCTGCCCGCCATTTGCCCTTAACCTTTTTTGAAGCTTTATCTGTGTTTAATTAGCTAAAATACGGAAATTCTAAAATAGAACGATAAGGCTTTGGCAGGCGGGGCAAGTCCCTTCAAATTAGTTTAATTTAAATTTTTGTCCTCGTAGTTCAACGGACAGAACACAAGCCTCCGGAGCTTGGGATGCAAGTTCGATTCTTGCCGAGGGCACCACGTAGGAAATTGCAAGGAGTTTTGGTTCGCCTCGCTTCGCTCGGCGACTAATTCGTATTCAATTTTGGGGGTAAAAACGAATTCACGATTTCGCAAAATATGGTTCGAGCCGATGTTTTTCAGAAATGTTGTCATTGCAGTCGGATTGGGAGAGGAAAGCAGATTAGCGGCTTGATTTAAGGATTTTACGAACTCACGAGCCGGTTCGAGCCAAGACAACCCTTTTGTCTCAAAGTCGGTGATTTTTTCGGAAAGTGATATTTTTTGAGACAGCAAAGTTTGTTTTTTGGCGGCGTATTCTTCTGTGGATAAGGCGTCAGCGAGATAGATATCTAACAACTTTTGAAGTTTTGCCTCGACTTGCGCTAATTGTTCTTTCATAACACTAACCTCGCCTTGTGCGTCCTCTCTCGCTTTATCCTGCTCACTATCCAACGCCGCCAAAACCTTCTCGGTATCTTGGCTCGACAAAGAAACTTTTTGAAGGTAAGAAGTGATTTGCTCTGTTAGTGCTTCCTCTCGCAGATAATGCTTTTCTTGGCAAATACCTTTCTTTTTCGTGCAACGATAGTAGTTATGCCTTTTCTGACGCTCTCCGGTAATTGAACAACCACACGAGGCACACTTTAGTAATCCAAGAAAAGCAAAATGATGTTTTCTCACTTCTTGCACTTTTCCACGCTTCGCCATTATCTCTTGGCATTTATCAAAAAGTTTCTTTGAAATTAACGGCTCGTGTTTCCCCTCAAAAATTTCCCCTTTCCACTTCATCAAACCAAGATAGAAAATATTTTGTAGATTCTTTTGGATATTGGCGATGACAAGTGGTTTATTGAGATTTCCACGCAAACCATTTTCATTGCACCAATTTGCGAGAGAATGAAGCGTATGCCTTCCGGTGGCGTACAATTCAAACATTTTTCTAACTTCGGGAGATTTATCTGGGTCAATATCTATTCCACGAGTTTTTGGATTATTGATGTAGCCAACCGGAGCCCAGCCGGGCCATACGCCATTTCTGATTTTCTGTCGTAAACCTCGCTTCACATTCTCTCGCAAATTGTCTACAAAATATTTTGATTGGCCAAAAGCGATGTTGAGCATAAACAACCCTTGCGGTGTTGGCTCAAACCAGAAAGTGGGAAATTTGAGAGATTTAATCAAGCCGCGATCAACAAAGTGGATTATTTTTCCACCATCAACACTGTTCCTTGCCAATCTGTCCGGGTGCCACGAAATTATTCCGTCCGCCTTGCCTTGTTCCAGAAATGACAACATTTCGGAGAACTTTGTTCGCCCAGGTTCTTTAGCAGTCTTTGCCTCACATAGCGAGGCGACAATTTCAAGTTTTTCTTTAGCGGCAAATTCTTTTAATTCAACAAGCTGGGCTTCAATACTTAAAACTTGCCTGTCATCTTTTTCTGTGCTCTTGCGAGTGTAGATAATGTATTTCATATTTTTTTCCTTTGGTTAATAATAATTTTGAAAAAATTTTCTTTTACTTTGAATTAAATTCAAAACAAAACCGCCAACTGATTTTTTACCCAAAATTCCTTACAATTTAATCGCCGAGCGAAGCGAGGCGAATCAACGAAATTTGACTTTTCCTTACTAGTGCTCTATTCTTAAAATAGTTCGAACGCATTTCGCCGCCTGCGGCGACGGCCAGCCCCCAAAATTTGAGTGGCTTCGCCGCGATCTTAAAAACTGCCAAAGAACCTGATAAAAATATCGGCTCGAACCATATTTTTGGAAAAGAAAATTTTTTCATATCTGATTCCGAATTAAGTTTCGGTTTTTTTATTTTTGAGCTATAATTTAGATAGATATGGCTAAAACAGATAAACAGCACATTAACAAGAAAGGAGGGGGAACTATGATCAGCAATATCCTGATTATCGGTAGTGGTGGAAGAGAGCATGCACTCGCATGGAAACTCGCTCAATCACCACGCATTGGCAAGTTGTATGTCGCGCCCGGAAATGGCGGCACTCGTGACATCGCTGAAAATATTGCGATTGAAGCCACAGACGCCAGGGGTTTGGCTCGTTTTGCCGAAAAGAATTCAATCAATCTAACAGTAGTCGGTCCTGACGACCCGCTTGCGTTTGGCGTAGTTGATGTTTTTCAATCTCATGGCTTACGCATTTTCGGACCCACTCGTGTCGCGGCACAGATTGAGGCATCTAAAGCGTTTGCCAAACGACTTATGCGCGATAGCGATATTCCGACTGCGCCATTTCGGATATTTCGAAAGCATGAAAGTGCATTAGAATATGTTCGCAAACATGGGGCGCCGATTGTCGTCAAGGCGAGCGGATTGGCGCTTGGCAAAGGTGCCTATCCTTGCAAAACACTCGCTAAAGCAGAGAAGGCTCTGGCAGAAATTATGCTTGAGCGCGCTTACAATCAAGCTGGCAACGAAGTCATCGTCGAGGAGTTTCTGAATGGGCAAGAAGTTTCAATTCACGCTCTCTGCGACGGCAAAACCTCAATCCTATTACCTACCGCGCAAGACCACAAGCCGATTTTCGACGGCGACAAGGGCAAGAATACTGGCGGTATGGGAACAATCGCGCCCGTGCCCTGGGTTACGGATCAAACCTTGCGAGAAGTGAACGAGCAAATCGTTCGCCCGACATTGCAAGCGCTTACGAAGAAAGGAAAGCCGTTTACTGGTTGTTTGTACCCCGGGCTAAAGATGACAGACGAGGGGCCGAAAGTGCTTGAATACAACGCAAGATTTGGCGACCCTGAAACGCAAAGTTATATGCGACTTCTCAAAACAGATTTGCTTGATGTTTTAGACGCATGCGTTGACGGTAAACTCGCCGACCTTGCCGTTGAATGGAATTCCGGTTTCGCCGTTTGCGTTGTCCTCGCTTCGGGAGGATATCCGGGAAAGTACAAAAAGGAAATTCCGATATCAGGCATTACTGAAGCGGAGAAAATTCCCGGTGTCGTTGTTTTTCACGCTGGCACAATGTGTAGCGACCAACTTCGGACTTCCGGCGGACGCGTTCTCGGAGTTACAGCAATCGGTAAAACTCTTCAAAAAGCTCTTGATCGAGCGTACGAAGCAGTTCGCCAAATTAAGTTCAAGGATATGCAGTACCGAAAAGACATCGGTGCTAAAGCCATTGCTATGGGGTTCTAATTCCTTCGGGGATTAGAACCTTTTTTCTTTTCCGAAAAAGAATTTGCCGCCAAAGCAGTAAATTTTTCAAGCTCATTTTTCTTGAAAAATTTACTGTAATGAGTTATGATTAACTCATTAGAAAAACTTGAAATTGTCAAAGATCGCGGCGAAGCCACTCAAATTTTGGGGGCTGGCCGTCGCCGCAGGCGGCGAAATGCGTTCGAACTATTTTAAGAATAGAGCACAAATTGTAGGACATTGTATGGGGCGAAGCCTTAAATTGAGGTTCGCCACGGGATCCCGGGATGAACCCGGGACAAGTAAACCCTTGCCCTGCGTTCATCGCAGGGCGTGGCGCCCCGCCCCATGATAAACACGGGGTAAACGTTCATCGCGGGGCGATTCTTGCCGAGGGCACACTAAAAAAATTTTCGATTTTCAATGACCAATTTTCAAACAATTTTTAATTTTTAAACAAAAATATTATGAGCAGAACCCTTGGGGCTATAATCATACTGCTTGCGGCTTTCTGGGCGATTAACAATCCTTCTTCCGCGCCGGTTCTAAACAAATATTTGCCCGAGCCCGGAATTCTGCCGTCAAGCAAATTATACCCGGCAAAAATTCTTTACGAAGACATCCGCGCCATGCTTACTTTTGACAATCTGTCCAAAGTGAAATTGTATCTGGAGCTGGCGGACAAACGCCTGGCGGAAATAAAAAAGCTTGAGGAAAAAGGTGATGTTAATCAAATCAAAGAAACCCTTCTGCGGTACCAAAAATTGACGGAAAAATCGCAGGAAACGATAAATGCCGCGCGGGAGAAAACCAAAGAGTTTCAGGATAGCGCGAATAAAATCATTGACGAGGCGAAAAGCAAGGACGCAAGCACGCTTGCGGAACTTTACGCGAAAACATCCGGAGAAATAAAAAACGCCATAAACGATTCGCTTGCTAAGATTATGAAATGGAGGACGAATTAGTGAAATAATATAAAATTAACATATGTCTTTTTCCGAACAAGAAAAAATAAAAATCGTGAAAAGCGCTTTTCAAAAATTCGTTGACACTGTTTTAAAACTGCTTGCTGGGCAGAGGGCTTTATTTGAGAAAATTATGAAACAAATTGAAGCGCGAAAAATCGCGGAGCATCGGGAGAAAATTAAGAATATTTTTAATTCTAATAAATAATAATTATTTTAAATTTCAAAATTACTCCTTTATGTCATTGCGAGGAGCCCAGCAGGGCGACGCGGCAATCTCTAATTCTCAAAAGCGACACAAGAAGTCGCAATAACAAAACAGATATAAATAATTTTAAAGTAATAATTAATTATAAAATAAAAATATGGCAGAAGAAAACAAAGAAGAAGAGTTAGAAAAAACAGTGGAACAAAAAGAAGCCCCCGTTTCTTTAGAGGGAGAACCGGAAAAAATAGAAACTTTGGATGAAGCTTTGGAAAAAGGCGAAAGAGGTAAAGAAGGAATAATAAATAAAGCGGTAAAAGAAATAGGCGACGAGAAAAAAACACTTGAAACCCACGGGGCTGATTCGGCACAAATTGGCGAATTTAATAAAGGCAGGAAAGAAGTTGAGGAGGGCGTTGCAGGGGCAGAAAAAGTTTATACCAAAGCAACCGAAGATTTAGGCGATAATAAAACAAAAACGAGGGATAAAATATTGCAAGAATTGGAAAAAATTAATAACGAGATGGACAAGGGGTATAGAAACGGATTAGGGTTGCCGGAAACGGATAAACTTA
Organism: Patescibacteria group bacterium; assembly: GCA_018899995.1. Taxonomy (GTDB): domain Bacteria; phylum Patescibacteriota; class Minisyncoccia; order JAHIHE01; family JAHIHE01; genus JAHIHE01. The sequence continues at coordinate 12,061 of JAHIHE010000004.1, forward strand.
AGAAACAAAGGGGGAAATTGCTTGATTTGCTTGGTGATAAAGATGAGAATATTGGCAGAGAAACAGGATATATAGGCAAGGGGCTGGGGCAGAAAGCGGAGAGCACAGAGGCAGGACATATAAAAGAAATTGCAGAAGAACGACCGAATTCAGCCGTAAAAGAAGAGGTGCTTGTAAAAACAGAGGATAAGGCCGTAGAGGCGCGAACAATAAGCGAGAAAGCAAACAAGGAAATAAAAAAACTTCTTAAAGATCCGGCTTCCGAACTTTCTGTATTGATGAAGGCGGCCAATTTCAGGGAGGACTACATACAAAAATTAAAAGATGATTTAGAAAAAGCAAAAGTAAATAAGGTGGACAGGGAAGTGAGGGTAAAATTTTACGAAAAAAGTATAGCGGAACACGAAGCTACGCTGGAAAAACATAAAAAAAGAATAAAGGAAATCATAAGCAAGATAGAAGAAAAATAGTAAGAAAATTGAAAACCGATTAGATGTTTTAAAATGATGCGAAAAGAATTTTCAATGAGAATCAAAAAAATATCGTCAAAAACGGATTACAGATGCCCGTATTTTAAAATCGTTAAAACCGGTTTTTCGATTCCCGGACAAAAGAAAACCGCTTATTGGTATCTTCTAAAGCGAGGCAACTATGTCTCTATTTTGGCAAAAGAAGGAAATTATCTTTATATGGTGGAATTATACAGATTTGCCATAGAGAAAAAATCACTGGAATTTCCGGCAGGGATTATTGAGAAAAACGAGACGCCGCGCGAGGCGGCAAAAAGAGAGCTGGAAGAGGAAACCGGCATTATCGCCAAAAAGCTTACTCTTTTGGATTGGTATTACGCTTTCATTGGAATGTCTGACTGCAAATCGTATGTTTTTTTGGCCGAGAATTTAAGTTTTAATAAACAAAAACTTGACAGAAGCGAGTTTGGAATGAAAATTAAAAAAGTAAAAATTTCCGATGTGGAGAATTTGGTACGAAAAGGAAAAATCAGGGGCGAGCACAACATAAACAGCTTTTATGTTTATAAGCTGAAAGGAAAAAAACTTATGCCTAAAAACGACCCAAACTGCAAGAATGGTTTAGATAAAAATATAATCAATAAAGAAGTTTTTGGCCGAGAAATTTCACTTTGCCAAAAATTAAGCAATAAAAATAACGGCAAATGCGGCTGGGGCAAATGCATGGATTGCGGAGTAGTTCCACTTTTATACAAACTTCATAAAGGCAAGCTTTTGGAAGATAGTAAGGCGAAAAAAATCAAAGAAGAAATTTTTAAATAGATTTTACTTAAAAACAGTCTGTTGTTAAACTGTTTTCTCGGTAATTTCAATAATCAATCTATATATTTGCTATAATTTTAATAGTATGGTAATATGTATTATCATACTATTAATTATTAAATAAAAAATATGTCTAAAGTTAATCCCATGGCATTAGACTCAAAATCCAAGATGAAATATTTGGATTTGTTATGGACATCAATTGCGCAGTTGGAAACCAGAGACGAAGTCAAGCAATTTTTTAAGGATCTTTTAAGCGAAAGCGAGGCGATAATGCTGGCGCGGCGGATTGAGGTTGCCAAGCGTTTACTGGAAGGTGAATCTTACGATGGTATTGCGGGGGAATTAAGGGTTGGCAAAGATACGATCGGACGGGTGCAGGGATGGCTTACTTCAGGTTTTGGCGGGTATGAAAAAGCAATTAGCGGCTTTAAAAAAGAATTGGATCGCCGCTTTGGCAAGTCAATGGTAGTTGATAAAAAAGAACCATATAGCTTCGGCTGGATTAAACAAAAATATCCCTTGCAATTTTTATTGTTTAATTTACTTTCCGGCGATAAAGATTCAAAGAATAAAAAATAGATATTTCGTGATAGTATGGTAATATGTATTATCATACTAACAAAAATTTATGATCGAAAAAACTTTAGGAAATAAAAAAGTGTACGAATTATCTAAAGAAGAATGCGAGAAATTGCTAAAAGCTGCGGATGAGGCGATGAAAAACACTTTTCCAAAAAGCAACGATGGTTTTGCCGTTGCTTTGATGACAAAATCGGGAAATATTTATATCGGCGTTTCGTATAAATCAGACACGGAAACGTTAACCATGCATTCTGAAGCTACGGCTTTAGCGCATGCCGCGATTCATGGCGAAAAAGAAATTGTGGCAATTACTGGACCGAATTGTCATATTTGCAAACAGCTTATTTATGAAAGCAGTTTGTGTTCGGGAATTGATATTGTTGTAGTAATTGAAGAGGATGGCAAAATAAAACAAATACCAATTTCAAAAACGATGCCTTATCCGTGGCCAAGGGAATGTATGAAAATACTTTGATACTTGGGAGTATTAAAGTATTTAATTGAGAACATTTATACACGAAGAATGAAAATCAAAGAAATTAAAGTAAAATCAATTATTGTAAAATCAAATCTACCCGAGGGGGATTTTGTCATAAACCCATATATCGGATGCCAGCACGGATGTAAATATTGCTATGCGAGATTTATGAAAAGATTTACAGGCCATACGGAACCTTGGGGCTTTTTTGTTGATGTAAAAATCAACGCTTCCGATTTAATCCCGGAAGATACAAATAAATACAAAGATAAATCCATAGTAATTAGTTCCGTTACTGATCCTTATCAGCCAATTGAAAGAAAATACAAGCTCACAAGAAAAATTCTTGAAAGACTTATACCTCTCCAGCCGCATTTGAGTTTGATGACTAAATCAGATTTAGTAATTAGAGATGTTGATTTATTTAAACAATTTAAAGATTGTCTTGTTGCGTTTTCTTTATCGGTTTTAGATGATAAAACAAGAAAAGAAATAGAACCATTATCATCTTCTGTAGATAAAAGAATAAATGCTCTAAAAAATCTTCATAAAGCTAATATCCCAACAGCCCTTTTTATTTCACCAATCTTTCCAGAAATAACCGATTGGAAAAAAATAATCAACAAAACAAAATCTTTTGTAGGTGAATATTGGTTTGAAAACCTAAACCTTTATTCGTCTATCAAAAACGGGATTTATAGATTTTTAAGGGAAAATAAACCTGAACTTGTGGAGAAATATAAAAAAATCTATTCAAAAGATAGCAATTATTGGAATATTGAAGAAAATAACATAAACGAATTCTGTAAAAAGAATAAACTTAATTGCAGAATTTATTTTCATCATAAAACCAACCATGTTCAGCAACCCCTTAAAAATTAAAGTAATTGTTGACAAGAGTCATCTTTTTACCTTGGGCGAAAAAATGTATCGCGAAAGCATTGAGTTTGTGCGCGAGTTGATCAATAACGCTTACGACGCCGACGCAACTCTGGTTTATATGACAATCAGCGATGATAAAATTACAGTGGAAGACAATGGCAGCGGCATCAATGAAAAAGGGCTGGAGCAATTTTTCACCATTGGCTCGGAAGAAAAAAGAATTAGGAATGTTTCTCCCCGCTTCGGCCGAAAAAGAATCGGGCAGTTTGGAATTGGCAAATTTTCGGCGCTTTCTATAGCGGACCAATTCATTGTGCAGAGCGTTAGGGGTAAGTATAAATATTCAGTCGTATTTGACAGAAATGATTGGAAAAAATCCGAGAGCTGGGAATTGCCGATCAAGAAAGAAAAAACCATGCCTTTTGATAAGGAAGGCACAAAAGTGATTTTGAACAAATTAACAAAGAAAGTCAATGTGGCTGAAGTGGAAAAATATCTAAAGCAGTCCGTGCCTCTACGCGCTAGAAAATTCAGCATTTACTTAAACAACAAAAAAATAACAGCCAAAGTTATTACCGGCAAGGTTATTCCAATAAATATAAAAACAATGTATGGGTTGATTGAAGGGGAAATAGTTGTGGCGCTAAACGCTCAGGATGTTGACGAACCCGGCGTTGAATGCCGGGTTAAGCAGGTATTTATCAAGCGGGAGTTGTTTGGCCTTGAAAAAAAATATCATCAGGGGCTATCGCGGATTGCGGGGAGCGTGAACGCCGATTTTCTGCCGCTCATTTCCGCCCGCAGCGATTTTATTGTTGACAAGCCGGAGTATAAATTATTTTATCAGCTTTTGCAGACGGAATTAGACAAAGTTCTTCACGACCTAAAAAAGCAAAGCGATACCAAAAATATTCAGAAAATTACCAAAGAGCTTCAGCAAATAATGAAGCAAATAAGAGAAGCATTAATACTTAATCCAGATTTTACGCCTCAAGGCATGGCCGTTACTCGTCTCAAGAAGGAAGGAAGAAAAAATATCGCGGCGGCCAGCGCCGATCTGACACCCGAATATCAGTCCGATTCTACCAGCAAAAAAGAACAAGAGAGTAAAAAGGCGAAAAAAGACGATGGGGAAAATAAAACCTCAGAAGCGGCGGACAAAACAGATAAAAAAGATAAATTAGAGGAAGATAAAATTAAAGTCAAGCCGCTGGTGATGAAAAAAATCAGACTGCAAAAGCTGGGTATTTCCTGCGGAATAGTCGGTCTGGGTGAAAAAGGTCCTGAAGTAATAAGCCAAGGCAATGCCGTCTATATCAATCAAGATCACCCGACTTATCAAAAATTATACAAGAAAAAAAATTCGCTTGGATTGCACTTACTGCGATTGATCACTCAAGAAGTTGTTCTAATGAAAAAACTCCGCATCACCGCCCGTGAAGCGTTTGAATGGCAAAGTAAGCTGTTAAAAGACGCGATTTGCGAAGCAAAGAAGTGATTTTGCTTGGCTGTATTTGAGGTTGTGTCTTGTGTTCACTATGACGCTATGTGTTTTGTAATTTCAAAATTACAAAACAGTTTTAAGTAGTATGGTAATATGTATTATCATACTATTAGCTTTTAAAATAAATAATAAGATAAATAAACTGGTTTCTGAATTTAAAAAAAGAAAGTGAAAATTTAAAAATAGATGTCTCTAAAAATTATTTAAATAAAACTAAATTAAAAAATAAAAAAAGCAGAAAGGACTAATAATGTCTTTCTGCGTGAACAACTATTTCAGGTGTAAAACTATAGAGTCCGGTAATAATTTGCTTTGTTACTTTTAACACTTTTATTGCCGTATAGTTGCCAGATTTGATAGTTAGCGAAGGAAATTCTACCACATCCCCTTCTTTAAAAAAAACACTATCTGCTTCTGTTGTTATTTTTTCCGGTAAGTTTTCATCTCTTTTTATATCTATATAAATTTTTACCAGTACCATTTTTTCACCTCCATTTACAAAGACTTTACCATATATTCATCTTTTAGTCCATACCCCAGTTTTCGATAATAATCGCGGACTCCCACTCCGGAGATAACCGCGATTTTTTTTATTTTAAATTCGTCACGCGCGATTCTTTCGGCTTCGGCGATTAATTGCTTGCCAAGTCCGATATGTTGGGCTGCTGTTTTTGATTTCTTCGCAATCGGCACGGTTTGGCCATAGGTATGCACTTCGCGGATAATCGCCGCGTTTTGTAAGGCGCCAATAAAATGTTTTTTAGAAGGCTTGTCCTCCGAAGCCCGAAAGGCGAAGGAGGGGATTCGTAGGCGCAAAAGCGCGAATAATTTATCTTTTTTAGTATCCTCAAAAGATAAAAATATTTCTTTTCCGCCAGACGCATTATAATTTCGCCTAACAATTTTCAAACTTTTCACTTTAACTTTTTGCGCCCGAGGCGCATCCGCCTTTGGCGGAAACTTTTCACTTTTAACTTCTTTGATTTCTCGGCAGCGGATACAGCGGCAACGCAGAACATCTTGGCGTGTTTTTTGTTCAATAATTTGCCTAAGATTGGAAATCTTGCTTCCGGCAATAATGCTTTGTGCGGGAATATCGCGCACAAGCCGCATAATTCGGACATACGGTGGAATGCCTTTTTTAATGTCAATCAAAAGGTTAAGAAGTTTTTTGTCCGAATACGGCTTGTATTTGCCCCGTTTCCACCAATTGTAAAGCTTGGAATTTTTGACCACGACAGTCGGGTAAATTTTTAAAATGTCCGGCTGAAAATCGGGATTGGCGAATATTTCCTTAAACATTTTTTTGTCGCGGACCATTGTCGCGCCGGGCAAGTTGGGCATCAAGTGATAGTTTATTTTAAACCCGGCATCTTTCAAAAGTTTTGTCGCACAAATTGTTTGGCTGACATTATGCCCGCGCCTGTTTAGTTTCAAAACATCATCGTAAATGCTTTGTACTCCCAGCTCAACGCGCGTTCCCCCAAGTTCGCGGAGTTTAAGAATTTCTTTTTCGTTTATATAATCCGGCCGAGTTTCAACGGTTATTCCCACAATTCTATGTTTCGCTTTTTCGTTCAGCTGCTGCGCTTTTTTTAGCGTTTGTGATTTAGAATTTGGGGTTTGTCCCTCGACTCCGCTCGGGATGGTGAGCATGTCAAACCATTTGGGATTTGTGATTTGCTTGCCCGCCATAGCTTTAGCGAAGGTGGGGGCTTTGGAATTTGCGGCAAAAGTATTTGCCGATTGATAGCATCTTTTAACAAACCACAACCGGTATTTATCAGGCAATGATCCGAATGTTCCGCCGATAATTATTAGTTCTATCTTGTCAATTGGGTGTCCGGAATTTTCCAGCGCCTGAAGCCGCATTTTTACCTGTTTATACGGGTCAAATTTGTTTAAAATGGCGCGCATCACCGCCGGCTCGTTGGAAAGATAACTTTTTGGCATTCCTTTTTCCGTGGGGCAATAAAGGCATTTTCCCGGACAGCCAAAGTCCTTTGTAAGCACAGCAACCACAACTACGCCGGATTGGGAGCGGACTTTGCGCACTTTTAGCAGATTTTCAATGCTGGCGCTCCTTTTGGTTTCACCGTTTTTTATCATTGAATAATACGCTTTGAGGAGTATAATGTTTGTAGGGATTTTTACCTTATTTTTCTTGGAAAAATTTCGCTTCAATGCAGAAAGAGCATCAGGTGTGCTGATTTTTTCTTTGATAATTTCTTTGATAATTTGGCGGTTAATAGTCATTATTGTTTGATAGCAATGTTTTAATTTTTTGTTTGTTGGATTATTTCATTTACTATTATTCTGCCTTTCTATTTTACGTCACCGGCGGTCGTCGCGCTCCTGCGGCGCGCCGCCGCCTACGCTCTCGGCAGTAAAAGTCCTTACGGACACCAAGCTTTTACCGCCTGCGAGAGTTGCCGTAAAATATAAAGGCAGAATTTACAATTTCCGTGTTTTTAAATAAATTGCTTTATGAATCTTGAATACGCAAAATGCTTAATGGAAAAAACCAAGCGGGACTATGACGAAATTGCCGAGGAATTTTCCGCTACTCGAAAAACAATGTGGCCCGAACTTGCTGATTTAGACAAATATGTGAAAGCGGGCGATAAAGTTTTGGATATCGGATGCGGCAACGGCCGGCTTTTTGGTTATCTCTTGGAAAGAGTTAAAAACTTTTCCTATGTCGGAATTGATGTTTCGGAAAAACTGATAGATATTGCCAAAGGTTTTACTTGGAGGTTGATCCTCCAAGAGGATGCCCAACCTCCAAGCGTTGATTTTAAAGTTTTTAACGGAATTAATATTCCGTATCCGACTAACAGTTTTGACGCAGTATTTTGTCTGGCGACTTTGCCGCATTTGCCATGCGAAGAACTGCGCCTTAAATTCCTGCAAAACATCAAAAAAGCGGTTAAGCCCGGCGGTTTGCTGATTATAACTTGCTGGAATCTTTGGCAATTTAAGTTTATATCAAATCAGATTAAAATGATAGCCAATTTTATCACAGATAAGATTTCGGGCAAGGGCCGATACGGTTGGGGCGATTTTTACATTCCTTGGCGCAAGCGCGACGGGAAAATAATCCACCGATATTACCATTCATTCACGCAAAAGGAGCTTAGCTCCTTATTGAAAAAATCCGGCTGGGAAATAAAGGAATTGGGTTACAAAAAGCGACATAACGCGAAAAATTTTAATCTTTTCGCGGTGGCTTGCCCCGTATCAATTCTTAAATAAATCTTGCCTATAGGTATTAAAAATAGCCGATAGGCGATACCGAGGGAGATAATTTTTTATTAAATAATCTTGTTTCGGAATTTGATATGGGGCGGGAAAGCCGGTGGTGGCGAGAAAGTCGTAATAAATTTGTAAAATTAACAGGCCAGAGATCGCCTTTAAACCCTTTAAAATAAAGGTTTTTTGCGTTTTTGGGGCAAGGGGGCGTGACAGATTCTGTGAATATGCTATACTGGGGAGTTCTGAAAATGAGAAAGTAAATGCAGTTGGCGATAAGCACAATTATAAAAAGAGAGGAAAGAATGTCCAGCCACGTTCATTCTTTCCCTCTTAATTCTCCAAGTTTATCTTAATTAAAAAGGTAATCTTAGAAAAGCTTTTAAGAAAAAATCTTGAAGGCCTAAATTGCACATTGAAAAATATAAAAAACCACCCCCATTCATTTTTATTTTTTCCTTGTCGGGTTTTGGCGCAAAGAGGCTAAAAAAGTTTTGGCCTTCCCGCGCCGAGACTCGACTGGATTTTTTCAGTTTTTTAGTTGAGTTCTTGGCGAAACTGATTGTAAAAAAAATTGGAGGGAAAAAATATGAAAAATATCAGAAAAAGGTTTGAAAGACTGATAAGAATTTGCACCAATAATGTCGGCTGCAAATTCAGCCAGGAATATACAAGACTGGCTATGCAGTCTGAAGAAAACTTCAAGGTAGCTCTTGAAGTAAAAGAAGAGTGGAACAAGTGTCACAGGATAGACTTCAGGCTTCCAGATACGGAATGTATGAAATACGTCCTGGGATACACGTCTTCCTGGATAGCGAAGGAAGATGTTAAATTCCTTCGAATTGAAAAAAGGTGTGCACCCGATTGGGGGACGTATGAAGGCGGCGAGTATGAAGTCGCCGTCTATGAAGTAAACGGGGAAGAAAAAATGGCCACCGATTGGGACCCCGAAACTATGAGACCACTCCCGATGGGGTGCTCATAAAAAGTAAAAAGGTTGTCTGGCAAGCACTTGCCGGGCATGGGAAAGTACCTTAAATCTAAAATCTTTCCCAATTTTTCCAAGTTTATCTTAAATGAAAGGTAAATTTAGAAAAGCTTTTAAGAAAAAACTTGAAAGCCTCAAGTCTTCAAATCGCGGAAACGCGAAGAGAAGCATGCACATTGATAAAAAGGAAAGGTTATTAAAGGGTTTATCTTCGGGGTAATTTTGGTCGCTAATTTTAACGGCCAGAATTACCCTGAAGATCGCCAAAAGTTTTGGTTGAATTGGAGGGGATGGAGGAAAAGATATGAAACACATAATAATTTCAGACAAATGGCAGTTTGGAACAGACCCGTTCCCGGCGTACAGGTGTAGTCTGGTTTATGGCCGGAATCAGAGAGACCGCGAGTTTCTGCCAACAAACGGAATTACTCCAACCGAGTTTGCCGTTTTTAAAAGCGGCCATGAGAAACAGGGTCCCGAATACAAGGGTACACTTGACGGAGCCCGGAAGGTGGCCGATGAATGGAATAAGGATCATCCGAAAGGGACATATGCTCAGGCGTATGTAACACACCATGGTGTTTTGCCCGAGAATAAATTTTGTGTCATCAAGACACAAGAAAAAGGCACCATTCTTGCAGTGTCCGGAGAAGACAAGACAAATAGATGCCTGCTGTTTGTCGGATGCGCTGGTGGATTCCGTGGTGGAGTATCTGTCTTAACAGACGGAACCACAGGAACAATCCTAATCAAATGTTCCGCAGGCAACGCCTGCGAAAGTAGTGTTGAGGCCATTGCGATACTCGCGATTGGCCAGTCAATTGCGTTCCATACCAGCGGACGCCGAACCAATGAGGTATACCAATACCTCTGGAACGGAAAAGAAGTGGAAAAGAAGCACTACTCCAAAGCCGAATGGGACAGTCGTTCTGTGGCAATAGCGCCACAAACTGCAAAGGCAGAAGTTCTTTAAAAAAGAACTTCTAAATAAATTTTTAACCTTTCCTTTTTTCCTTCGAATTCATTTTGAATGCAAAGTGGATTCAAAGGAGGAAATTTGTTCTTTTCAAAAAAATAATAGCAGGGAGAAAATTGATTGCTTTTCTGTCAGAGGCGTAAAGCGCCGAATGACCTTTCACGAATGCGAGGGGTCGCACATTCGTGCGGGATTCTTCGCTTCGCTCAGAATGACAATTATAAAAAACGGTCAGTTTTATCCCTGCTATAAAGAAAATTAGAAAAGAAACGCGGGGAGAAGGAATAAGTGATTAGAAATGGTAGAATACAGATTTTTACAGTTGGACCCGCGGTCCAAAGAACAGACGGAAATCTTTATGGGGATTGAGGTTACAATCCCGAATGTGGAAATAACATCGGGAATAAATCTCGATCATCACGGGAAAGATGATACAGCCGAAACCCCAGCGGCTTGCGAGCAGGCGCTTCAGGCGGAGTTACCGCCAGAAGACGCAACGATAGCCACGGTCCGAACCGACCAGGACAGTATTACCGCAATGGCGGTAATAGCTAACCGGGCGATCGGGCGAAAAGTGGACGAATTAGTCGTCAGGGCAGTCGGTCTTATGGACCGGTATGGTCCCAAGGTTGAAGAGCAGCTCCGCCATGATTTGGTGGTAGCGATAGCCCGGAAGGCGGCGGATTTCAAGGTTCCGCTTGACCAGCGAGTGGCTTTTGTCCAAGCTTGCTTGGATGGAACCTATAATCCCGAGGAAATTGCTTTACTTGTTGAAGCGCGGAATCGAGAGTTTGAGGGGTCCCGGAAGGCAAGTCAGGTCAAAACGGCCGCCGGTGGCAGAATTGCGGTAGTTGTGTCAACGCACCGTTTTGCAACTAATCTGGGCTACGAAGTAGCGCCAGTAGTGGTTGCAACGAATCCGTCTATGCCGGTGATTGGCGAAAGTGGAAAGCCCGTAGGAGAAACCTATCTCAAGCACACAGTTTGCAGATGGGATTCAAATGTTCCGGTTGATCTTGAAGGAGCTTTGAAAGAGTTTCAAAGCATTGAACCGGGCTGGGGCGGCAGAGGCGATATCTTCGGCTCGCCACAAGGCGTGTCGTCAAAGCTTACCACCGAACAAGTGGTAGGAATGGTGGAGAAATATCTCCACTAAAGAGAAAGGACGGACTTAATCCATCCAAAAGCACTTTTGGAGCAGAAAGATAAAATGAAATGAAGGAAGTTTTGCGAAAGCGAAATTTCCCGATTATCTTGTTTTTCTGCTCCTCAATTTTTCTAAGTTCGTAAAATTTTTTGCGGATTTAGAAAAGCTCTCAAGAAAAAAGCTTGAAAGCCTAAAAATGTTCTTTTTAAAATATTATTTTTTGAAGCGATTCAGAAATTGCCGCGGAGTAAGAACTGGAATATTTTGAAAAGATTTTAGTTTCAGCAGATGTTTGTCGCCTGAGATAATAAAATCAGCTTCGGAATTTAGGGCGCAATCCAAGATTATATTATCCGATGGATCATCTTTGATAATTTTTAATGGTTTTTCTGATGAGGAAAAAATTAAACAATCATTTATAATTGCTTTGATTATTTTTTCTGCCGTTAAGTTAATTTTTAGCAGAGGAATAGCAAATTTTGGATAATTTAAAACGCGAGTTATTTCTTGGATTATTTGAAGATTGATAGATACTGTAATTTGATTTTTCCGGAATAAAGCATAAAGAGATTCTAATTCTTTGTTTCGCCAAATAAGCATTGAAATAAAAATATTTGTGTCAAAAACAACCCTCATAAAATTATTTAGGCTTATTTCGCGCCCAACAAATAGCATCTCGAATATCTTTTTTGGAAATCAATTTTCCAAGCTTAAGAAGATCGGGGCGTAAATTTTTTAATGAAGGTTCTTGAATTTTTTTAACGATAATAGTATCTTTTGATTCTCTAATAATCACTTTTTTCCCTATCCATTCTTTTGGTAAAACAATGCTTTGTCCAGTAAATTTAGTTTGATAATTCATAAATTTTTAATTATTTTCTTATAAATTTATTATACTCTCTTAAAATCCAGTGTCAATTTTCCAAGCTTATAAACTCGTTGTAAGTTTAGAAAAGCCCCTGAATTAAAAAGATTCGGAGGCCTAAAGTCCTCAATTCATTAGAAATAATGATAAGAGGCAAGCACATTTATAAAGGAAAGAGGGTTTTTCTCAAAAAAGAGAATCAGCCACGCCCTCTTTCCCCTCCTAATTTTTTCCAAGTTTGTCTTTAAATGTCATGCTGAATTTATTTCAGCATCTATAAAAGATTCTGAAACAAGTTCAGGATGACAACAAGAAAGGTAAATTTAGAAAAGCCCCCAAATAACTTATGAATTATAACAAATAACTCATAACGAAATTGGAGGCGAGATCGCAAAAGGCTCCACACGGAGTATGGAGCCAACGGTAATATAATAAATGTTCTTTATAAAACAAATCACAAAACTCAAATTGATTTAACGGAGATCTCTTTAATTTTCTGAAAATGTTTTAAATTGCGAGTGGCTAGAACGCAATCAAGATAATAGCAGGTGGAAGCGATTAAAGCGTCAGCGATATTTGTCCGATATTTTTTATAGAAATCAGCCGCTTTTCCAGCGACCTGCGAAGTAATATTGATTGAAGGAAAAATAGACAGAAGCCGTTTTATTTCTATACTTTCTTTTTTGGAAAACTTTCCGCACAGAACTTCATACTCAGTGATCACAGAAATAAAAGCGGAAAGCTTTCCTTTCTCAATTTCCTCTAAAAACAGCCCTGCTTTCGCATCGCCTCGCAAGTGATCAATTAAAATATTCGTATCAACAAGATAGCGCATAATATTATTTTATTCTTTTAAATCTTTCTTTCCACCCTTTCCTCAATGAATTTTCAAAACTGATTCCTTTTAAAAATTTCTTGCCTAAAATTCCGCTAGTTTCTCCGATAATTGAAATATCTTCAG
>JAHIHE010000039.1 GCA_018899995.1 Patescibacteria group bacterium
TCTCCCGCTTTTTACGGGATAATGAAGATGTATGTTTCATATGCCTTCATTATCTCATAAAAATGCTGTTAAGTTAAGTAGGGAAAGTCAGTAGATTGGGTCGAAGTGAATGGCAAAAAGGTTTTCCTTGACAAAGATGAGACTGGTTTTTGTATTCATTTTTCGCACAGCGTTATTGTTTGCGAAAAATATAAACGCTTTTGTGATTATGAATATCATACCTGTCTTGGGTATGATGCTGGTTTTATAGCCAGCCGAGAGATAATCAATGGGAAAACCACCTACCATTGTAAGCATGGAGACAGTACTTGGCTTAGCGATGAAGAGGCCCAATTGAAAAGGCCTGAATACTGTCAAAAAATTCGTAATCTTTTGGAGCGGAAAGATAAAATGAAATGAAGGAAGTTTTGAAAACAAAATTTCCAGATTCCGCCTTCGGCGGATCGGATTAAACAAAATCCGATATCTCGTCTTTCTGCTCCCCAATTTTTCCAAATCTACAAACAAAATTTTTTTGCGGATTTAGAAAAGCCCCGAAGCAAAAAAGTTTCGAGGCCGGAAGAAGTTCTTTAATAAAACACAGGAAAATCTATTTGAATTTTTCTTTCGGAATTTTCGATTGTTTGACGATGGCTAAAAAAGTTCCGATTGGAATAGGTTTTGATTTGCCGTGCAACGGAATAGGAACGATTATGCCGCTTTCAGGATTTTTCCAGATCATATGGCTTCCTTTTTGGCGGGACAGGACAAAACCGTTAGTTTCCAAAACCTTTATGATTTTTCCGGCATTAATCGGCCGCATAAGTTAAAATGTTTTTTGGGGAAGCGCCACTTTTATTTCATTGATAATCGGCCTTTTGGTCTTAATTCGGATTTTCTGCTTTTGCGAAGCCAATTCTTCCAGCCATAACTCTAAAATTTCCTTTGCTTTTTCTTCAGCTTCTTCAAAAGTTCTGCCAAAAGTAACGCAACCGGGAAAGTCCGGGAATGAAACATTATATCCGCCTTCTGCCGCGGGATCAAATATCGCAAAATAAGATGAAATTTTTCTTACCTTTTTGGCCATAATTTTGTTTATAAGGAAATTACCTGCCGCAATTGTATCATTTTGAAAAGTTTTGTCAATTTTTCCAACGGGCAAGTTTTAAATTAAAAAAGGAGGCTAAAACGCCCCGCTTTTTTAACTTGGCTGATTTGCCAAGTTTGTGGTATGATTTAATAAAACCAACTAAGCAATTAAACAATATAACAATTAAACAAAAATAAGTTTTTATTTATGAGTTTCAACTTTGTCAAATTGTTTAGTTGCTAATTTGTTAAATTGACTATGCTTGATTTTATCATAAATTTCGCTTACGACTGGTATATTCGCGGTTCAAAAAAATTTTGGAACGGCGCTTTTGGCTTCATAAAATCCATGGATAGCGATTTGGGAGTAATAGCCAATATTTACAACTGGACGAGCCCGCTTTACGGGGATTATTCTTACGGAGGCAGAATAATCGGACCAATTTTTCGCACAGGCAGGATTTTTCTCGGCTTGGCTGTTTGCGCGGTTGCTTTTTTGGTCGCGCTTGCCGCCTATGTTATCTGGCTGGCTCTGCCGGCGGTGGTTTTGGTAATGTTTTTTTTAAATTTATTAACTTTCGTCTAATCCAATGGGTGAGTCAAGCCAGACGGAAAAAATTGAAAAAGAAATCATGTTCTGCCCTTTTTGCGGGGGAAATGGTTGCGTCAAATGCGAGAACAGGGGCGTATGGCTGAAAGTCGGCGGGGCAAAATATTTTTGGCAGCCAAAAACTGGAGCCGCGTCAATAATTTCGTCAGTGGTCAAATCGGTTTTATTCGCGCTTTTTAAATTCTTTGCCGTGATTTTCGTGATTTTTTCTTTTTGGGAGGCGTTTGATTTTTCTTTGGTTAAAGCCAATGGTTTTTATCCGCTTTTTGCCCAAAAAGGCCCGGTGCAATTTCTTTTCTGGTCTTCGCTGGGTATATTAATTTACTGGATTTATAATAAAAAAATAAAACCATCGGTTTTACTTGAGGGTGATTTAGCATTAATGCCGAAAGTGAACCTGAACATTGAGCCGTTTTTCTCGCCGTCCGCCAAAAGTAAGATATATGCCGCGATCACTCTCGCGCGAAAAGAAAAAAATCCGGGATTCGTCTGGCGCTTGCTTAAAGTTTTGATCAATGAGAAGAAAATGATTCCTGTTTTTGAAAAACTTGAGCAAAGTCCGGAAAAAATCAGCCGGCTGATTAACCAAAGAGCCGCGTCCGCGCCAGAAGACAGAGGCGCGGAAAGTGAAAATGGCGCTTCCGCGATTCCAGACGCGAAAAAAACCGCGCTTTTGGCTTTCGCTGATATGTCTGCGCTCGGCAAAAACAAAATTGACGAGACCTGTCTTCTGTTCGCCCTGCTAAGATTTGACGAAATTAATTTTTTCTTTGAAAAAGAGGCGGAAGTTGAAACATCCAGCTTGCGCTACGCGGCGTTTTGGACGCAAACGAAGCCGTCGCGGGGAATTTTTGAGGGATTATTTAAAAAACGGGGAAAAAGATTGGTAAAAATAAAGCACCGGATAATGAACCGCGCGTGGACAGCCCGCCCAACCCCGACGCTTGACAGGTTCAGCCGCGACATAACCGATTTCGCGGCTGCAAGAGTTATCGCGCCGATTGTCAACAGGCGCCAGGAAATAGACCAAGTAATGAGGATTTTAGAGCGCAACAGCAAAAATAACGCGCTTTTAGTCGGAGAAGTTGGAAGCGGCAGGAAGTCAATTGTCAATGAAATAGGCCGGCTGATAGTGCGCGAAAAAGCGTTACCCAATCTTCATGACAAGCGTTTGGTCGCATTGGACGCTTCGCAGGTGATTTCCGGGGTAAAAGCCGGCGGAGAACTGGAATCAAGAGTGCATTTGATTTTAAGCGAAATTCATAAAGCGGGCAATGTGATTCTTTTTATTCCTGATATTCACAATCTGGCGGAGTCGGGTTCCGAATACGGCTTTGACATTTCGGAAATTTTGGCGCCGGTTTTTTCAATGAGCGCTTTCCAGGTAATCGGCTCAACCACTTTTTACGATTATCACAGGACGATTGAAAAGCGAGGCGATTTTGCCGACACTTTTGATATTATCAAAGTTGAAGAGGTCTCTCCGGAAATCACTTTGGAAATTCTGATGCGCGAAGCGCCTGTTCTGGAAGACAAAGAAGGTGTGTTTTTTACATTCGGCGCCTTTAAAAAAGCCGTGGAACTTTCAAAACGCTATATTTTCAACAAACTTCTTCCGTCAAAGGCCGTGGATTTGTTAAGCGAAGCGGCGGTGATTGTCAGAACGCGCCGCGGTAAAAACGCCGTTGTTTCAAGCGAAGATATAGCGAATTTGATAACTGAAAAAACCGGCGTGCCGATAACTAAAATAACAGCAGGTGAAGCCGCGAGATTGGTTAATTTGGAAAGCGAAATTCACCGAAGGGTGATTGGCCAGAATGAAGCGGTGAGAACGGTCGCCGAAGCGATTAAAAGAATGAGGGTCGGCTTGCGCAACGAAAAAAAGCCCGTGGGAGTATTTTTGTTTTTAGGACCGACCGGCGTGGGAAAAACCGAGCTTGCCAAAAGCTTGGCTGAGGTGTATTTCGGCTCCGAGGAATCTATGATAAGATTGGATATGAGCGAGTTCCAGTCAGCGGAAAATATTGACCGGCTTATCGGTTCCACTGACGGCAACACGGCCGGCCGGTTGACCGAAGGCGTGAAAAAACAGCCATTTTCACTCATTCTGCTTGACGAATTTGAAAAAACGCACCCGAGTATTTTGGACTTGTTTTTGCAGGTTTTTGACGACGGCCGCCTGACCGACAGTTTTGGCAGGACAAGGGACTTCACCAACACCATTATTATCGCTACTTCCAATGTCGGCTCAAAAATCATCCAGGAGCGGCTGAAAGAAGGCAAAAAACTGGAGGATTTCCGGCCGGAAATTGAGGCGAATCTTCTGAATTATTTCAAGCCGGAGTTGCTTAACCGCTTCAACGCGCAGATTCTTTTTACGACACTGTCGCCCGAAGAAATTTTGCAAATCGCCAGATTGCAAATCAAGAAATTATCAGATCGCCTTGAAAACGCCCAGGGTATAAAATTGGAAGTTCTGCCCGAGGCGATGAATAAAATTACGGAACTCGGGTACAGCCCTCTTTACGGCGCCCGCAATCTTCAGCGCGTCATCACCGAAAAAATTGAAAATATCATCGCCGATAAATTTTTGCGCGGCGAAATAAAAAGAGGGCAAACTTTCACGATTAAAAATATTGAGTGATATTAAATTAGCAAACCTAAATGTCAAAATCCAAATTACAAATCAAATCTAAAATCTAAATGTCAAATTTAAGAGTTTGGATATTTGATATTGATTTGGCATTTGAGCTTTGGCATTAATAAGTTTATGGTTTCAGACATAAACAAACAGCTTGACTGGTTTTTTAAAAAAGTACTTTTCATCTGGCTGCCCATTGCGGTTATCGCCATTATCATTAAAGAGTGGGTTGGAAAACGAAAGAAGGGAGAATAATTTATGCCCGGGAAAAATTTTTTCAGCGCGATAGCCATGCTTGCCGGAACCATTGTCGGTGCCGGTATTTTCGCTTTACCCTATACCGCCGCGAAAAGCGGCTTAGTGGCGACTATTTTTTATTTGATATTTTTAACCGCCGTCGTTGTTTTGATTCATCTTCTCTACGGAGAAGTCGTGTTTAGAACGAACGGGCAGCACAGGTTGGTCGGATACGCGAATATTTATTTGGGAAAATGGGGCAAGAGACTTTCTACGATTTCCGTAATGGCTGGATCTTACGCCGCGCTTCTCGTTTATTTGATTTTAGGGGGAAAATTCTTGTTTATCATTTTCAGCAACGCCTTTGGCGGTACGGAGTTCGTTTATACTTTTGTTCTATTTTTGGTTTCGGCCATTTTTATAGCTTTAGGTTTCGGAATGGTTTCGAGGTTGGAGTTGGCGTTATCGGTCGTTTTGCTTTTAGCCATCTTTATTTTTTTATTCAAAGGATCTTTTTTGATAGATCCTTCCAACTTTTCTTTGATGGTAAATTGGCAGGAGATATTTTTGCCCTACGGAGTGATTCTTTTCGCCTTTGGCGGAGTTTCGATAATCCCGGAAATGGTCAAAATCCTCAAGGGCGAGGAACTGAAACTGAAAAGAGCTATTATCTGTGGCACTCTGATACCTGCGGTTATTTATTTTTTCTTCATCATTGTGGTATTGGGAGTAAGCGGGGCGCAAACTAGCGAGGCGGCGATAGTGGGACTTGAGCCTTTCTTGGGCAGAGGCGTGACAATCCTCGGCGCGGTAATCGGCTTTTTGGCCATAATCACTTCTTATATAGCGTATGGCGTTAATTTCAAAAGGACTTTCCAGTATGATTATAATTTGTCCCGTTTCGCCTCTTTTTTTCTGGCGGTATGCGCGCCGTTTGTCCTGTTCTCGGCGGGTTTGGATAATTTCATCAGGATTATCAGTTTTACAGGAGCAGTAATGAGCGGAATAGATGGCATTTTGATAATTTTGATGTACCGTGTGGCGGACCGCGGCGGCAAAGGCGACAGAAAGCCGGAATACGATATTATTACTTCAAAATGGCTTGAATATCTGCTTATAGCGATTTTTATCGCGGGAATTGTTTATACGATTTTAAATCCATGATCAACTTAGAAGTTCAACTTCCAAGTGAAATTTTAAAGTAAAAATATGGCTTGGCAAGATTCTTTACAACAACGTCGGCAAATAGTTTTAGCTACCAGCTCTAAAGACGGTCATCCCAACGCAATTATAGTGATATCGTGCGGATTCATTGATGGCAAATTGCTTATAGCAAATTGCCAAATGAAATCCAGTTTTGAAAATATCCAAAAAAATCCTAACGTCTGTATTATAGGCACTAATGTAAAAGAATATTATCGGATTAAGGGAGTAGTTTCCGTATTTTCAAGCGGTAAATTTTTTGACGCGGCGGTCAAGAAAAGCAGTCCCAATCCGCCCGTCAAATCGGCGATAGTTATTGATATTAAGGAAGTTTTTGATTTGGATAAGGGAGAAAAAATTTTATAATTTCAAAATTAATGAAACCAAGCGGTAAAGACGGGAGCGCTAATTCTGAAAATTGTTTTTCACTATGATTCTTTGGAGAATCATAGTACTATGTAAAAAGTATATCGTTCATGGCCCAAAAATTATTTTCCGAATTAGTTTTCGCCAAAATTAAACTTATCCCGCGGGGAAAAATTCCGCTGGAAAAATATTTGTATGAATTTTAACCTAAAAATAATTATAAACTGGCTTTTTCTCATCTTTTGGATGGGGCTGATTTTTTATTTGTCCAGCCGGCCGTTTTTAAGTTCGGGATTTACCCCAAAAGAAGATTTTATTCTGCGGAAAATCGCCCACATCGGGGAATTCGCGATTTTAACCTTTTTATTTTACCGCGCGTTTAAAAACCATAAAATTTTCAGCAATCCGATTTTTTGGTCCGCGATTTTTAGCATTTTTTACGCCGTTTCCGATGAAGCGCACCAGCTTTTTGTGCCGGGTAGGGCAGGGAAGGCGGAAGATATAATAATTAACGGCATTGGCGTGCTGATAGCAGCGGGGTTGGTGCGGAGAGAAGAGAAAAGATTTGGTAAAATTCCAAATTACAAACCACCCCGAAGGACAAGCCAACGGGGCAGGCAAATTACAAACAAAACACAATTAACAAATCGTGATTTATAGATTGTTTGTGTTTTGGAATTTGTTTGGGATTTGGTGATTTGTCCCGAGGGCTCGGGATTAAAATCATTAGGCATTGATTAGAAATTAGGAATTAGAATAATTAGAAATTGAATCGTGTTTTATTTTAGGTAATAAAAAACTGCTTCTTTGGTGCAGTTTTTTGTTTGGTAAATCAAATTTTACAGGCCTAATTATTTCTTCGCCATTTCCACCACTTTTCTAAAGACCTCCGGATTTTCAGCCGCCAATTCGGAAAGCATTTTGCGATTCAGGTTAATTTGCGTTTTTTTTAAGCCGTTGATGAATTTGCTGTAGGATATTTCATAGGGAATCAGGGCCGCGGAAATTCGGGTATTCCAAAGCGTCCTAAAATCGCGCTTTTTCAGGCGGCGGTGCGCCCAGGCGTATCTTCCGGCGTGCATAAGCGCTTCGTGCGCCGCGCGAAATGTTTTGCTCCGGCGGCCGATAAATCCCTTTGCCCGTTTGATGACTTTTTTATGGCGTTTTCTTGATATTACGCCGCGTTTTATTCTGACCATGATTCAATTTAACAAATAAACAATTTAACAATTAAGCATTTCTTCTCACTGGTGTTTAATTGCTAAGTTGCTAAATTGCTTAATTCGCATTACTTATAAGGAATGGCTTTTTTAATGCTTCTCGCGTTTGCCGGAATTATTCCCGCGTCTTTTCTTTTTGCTCTGGTAACCTTGCTTCTTTCGGCCGCGTTAAAATGATCCTGTCCTGCGGCGCGTCGGACAACTTTTTTTGTCTTGGTGATTTTAAATCTTTTTGCGATTGCTTTTACTGTTTTTAGTTTCATGTACCCCGTTAAATAGATTACCCCGCAATCTAATCCTGAGTGCTCGGGATTATTTAACAGGGTGAATTTTTAACTTTGTCACTTTTATTTATTTAATTTACTTTTTTGGCGATTATTGTCGTCAAGCCTCTTGGCTGGCGCTTTGGCGGCTGTTCCGTGATTATTTTACCCGTAAGCTCCGGCCGCGAATTCAAAATTTCCAAAAATTCATTTAATTTTTTATGAGCCATATCAATGTGGGCTTTTTCCCTGCCGCGAATTAATAAATCAACTCTGATTTTTGCGCCATTTTTCATAAACCGTTCAGACTGGTTGGCTTTTGTTTCCATATCATGCCGGCTGATTCTCGGACTTAGGCGTATTCCTTTTAATTCCGTTATTTTTTGCTTTGCCCTCTGCGCCTTTTCCTGCTTTGTGATTTTATACAAAAATTTTCCGTAATTCATTATTCGGCAGACCGGCGGCTCGGCTTTGGGAGAAACCTCAACTAAATCAAGGCCTTTTTCTCTCGCGAGGCGTATGGCCGAAAAAGTGTCTAGTGTTTCAAGAGTCCTTTTTTCTTCATTGATTACCGCTACTTTCGGCGCCCTGATTTGTTCATTTATTCTAAATTGTTTTGGAATAGAATTGAAGTTAATTGTTAATTTCTAATTTTGTCGGCAAACTCGCAGAATATCTTTTAATTAACATCTCTTTCTTTTCTCGCTGCCACTTTTTAATTTGTATTTCTCTTTGTCTCGCTTCTTTTAATGTATTATATTCTTCAATAAAAACGGTTATGAAATTGCCTTTATTTTTTGTAAATTCCGCGCCCTGATTTGTGTTATGATAATATAAGCGCTTTTCTGGATTTTGTGTAACGCCGATATATAATTTATTATCGGCATTTTTATCCATATAAACATAAGACCCATTGCAAAATAATTAAACTTTGAAACAAATTAAAACTCCTCGTTGTCAGTTTTCGCCTGTTATGCAGTATTTAATCTGCAAAGCATGCGAAAGTTGACAATATTAGCCACAAA
>JAHIHE010000160.1 GCA_018899995.1 Patescibacteria group bacterium
AGATAACTATTGCGCATAAAACCGGGCTTGAGCGGGATGTTTGTCATGACGTGGGTATCGTGTTCACTCATAAAGGCGATTTTATTATTGCAGTATTAACGAAAGATGTGGATTCTGCCAGTATTCTATCAAAGGAATTTATCGCAAATGTTTCATTGCATGCATATAACTATTTTGCGCAGTTTTAATAGGAGGTTTACCTATGAAGGGATTATATGGTTAAGACTAAGATCAGGACTTTGTTGCGTGCCAAGATAAGCTCTTTGTAATCTAACCGAATGAGATGTTTCGGTTGTGCTAATTGTCCGTCAGCACATAGTTTGAGGTGAGAGATTGTTGGGTAACTGACAGCCTTTAAGCCACCTGACAAAGCCGATTAAGTCGGCGAGACAAACACGCAGACCGTAATATGTATGAACCCAGATGTAGCCTCGTTACGTGTGATTAGAAGGGGCGACCCTGTAACAAAGGGGGGAAGCCAGCAATTAAGTCGGATAAAACGGACAGGTGAAGACTTAATCCTTCTCGGGGTATCAGGGACGGTATGCTTGAAAAGATTATGAAGGGAACTTGGGAGAGCCTACTGCAAGCAGTATTAATTCCTATAAGGTATAACCGAAAAGGAGGAGATTGCAGAGGCAGTCGGATGAGCCCATATTAGTGTTGATGATAGAGATAGAATAACTCTATCGGAACAAAGGGGCTCTGCTTTAACCAATGTTTCTAAAGAAGAGAGGAACTAAAGTAGATTGGAAGAATTGAAAAGCAACCTAACAACTACGGATACGGTTCAGGAACTTCAGCAGAAACTATTATCAAAGGCAAAGTCTAATATAGGCTTTCGCTTCTATGCGCTCTATGACAAGCTGTATCGCGAAGATGTCTTAAGGAAGGCGTGGGAAAAGGTCAAAGCCAATAAAGGCGTGGAAGGTATAGACGGATTAAGCTTGGAGGATATTGAAAGAGAAGGGGTAGAGCTTTTTCTTCAAAGAATAGAAAAAGAGCTAAAAGAGAAATCTTACCGTCCTCAACCTTCAAAGCGAGTCTATATCCCCAAGTCCGACGGACGATTAAGGCCTTTATCCATCCCTACCATAAAAGACAGGGTGGTGCAGTCCGCGCTAAGGATAGTTATTGAACCGATCTTTGAAGCTGATTTTGAGGATTGCTCCTATGGCTTCCGACCCAATCGCTCAGCGCAACAGGCGGCTGGGGAAGTGCGCAAACTGCTAAACTTCGGCTATACGCAAGTAGTGGAAACAGACATTGAGGATTGTTTCGGCACAATACCGCACAGAGAACTTCTGGATATGATAGCTAAACGCATCGTAGACGGAAAGATACTTTGGTTAGTTAAGCTTATTCTTAAGGCGGGCGTGGTAACAGAGGATAACCGTATCCATAAGGATATTAAAGGAACTCCTCAAGGCGGGGCGATATCGCCCCTTTTGGCTAATATCTATTTGAATAACATTGATAAAGGCTGGAAGCCAATTACCAATACTGCTCGTCTTATTCGTTACGCCGATGACTTGTTAATACTCTCTAAGTATAAGGCTGACGGTTATAAGATTAAACTTGAGCAAATGGTAAACAAGCTGAAACTGAATTTAAAACCCCAAAAGACCCGTATCCTGAATACTAATCAGGAAGGATTTGAGTTTTTGGGATTTAGATTTGTCAGGGGAATAAGCTCAAAGACGCACAAGTTGACTACTTATTATTTTCCAGCGCAAAAGGCAGTAAATAATATAAAGCAAAGGATAAGACAGGTAGCTGACCATAGGTGTCCCAAGAAAGCGGAAACAATCGCTAGAGAGCTTTTCCCAATTCTCAGAGGCTGGGTAAACTATTTCAGGGTAGCTAATTCTTCCGAAGTATTCAGCAAAGTCAGATATTATACAGCGCAGAGAATGAGAAAGTTTATATGCAGGCGAGGACAAAGGTCAGGATACGGTTATAAGCGTTATTCCGATAAATATCTTTATGGGAAACTAGGCTTATACAATGACTATCGTGTTCTTTGGGCAAAAGCCTTATGAAGAATGGTTATCGGAAAGCCGTGTGAGGGAAAACCTCAAGCACGGTTTGATGAGGGGATGGTGGAAACATTCCGCCTTGCAGGCGGCAGGTGCGCCACTGTTCTACTCTACAATTTTCAAGGCGTTGGATAAGCCTCTGGGATTTGATTTTTAAGGTTTCAGCGATAGCTTTGTTCTTTGATAAGAGGCAGGTGGAATCAATGATGATCAGAGCCGCAATAGCCTCTTTACATTGGCCGAGAGAAGCGGGTGAGTCTTGCAGTATCTTGGAGAGACAGGCGTTCTGTTTAATCCAGTAAGTCAATGACCAGACTAAGAATGAAATAATCCAATGACGTTGGATCTGCTCCTGGTCGTGGACTTGATACTGGTCAAAGCAGAAGTTGTCTTTAAGTTCGCGGAATGATTCTTCAATACCCCAGCGCAAAAGATAAGTATCAACGGCAGTTTTAACGGACATTGCGGGGTTATTGGTAATTAAGATATGCACATCTTTTTCATCGGTATCGCTCCATTTGTCAAATATAAAGAAGATTTGTAGAGGGGTAGAACAATCCTTGAGCTTGGATTTAAGGGTATAAGTGAAGAGGTGTTTAACTTTACCGTTTTCTTGAAAAACTTCAACATGTTTTAGGCGGTGGGCGTAGAATTGTTTAATCAAGGGAATTATTTCCTCAGCGCGC
>JAHIHE010000040.1 GCA_018899995.1 Patescibacteria group bacterium
AAGGGAATGGGATGAGTTTTTTGGCTTAACTGAATGATTTTTTGATCTCGTTTATGCTAAAATTGTATATTAAAGCGGCTAAAAGTGTTGCGTTAGATTCTGGAATCAAACCTAAACTTTTACGAGTGCTGAATCGGCTAAAGCCAGAGGTACAGAGCTTAAACAGGGAGCGCGGGCATTGATTATTAAAGCGGATGATGATTATTTTATGGCGATTTCTTCAGCGGCTTATCAATTGGATTTGGATAAGCTGAAAGCTATTTTGAAGATAGTTGAAATTTCTATGGCAAAAGCGGAAGAAGTGCGAAAAATTACCGATGGTTGCGACATTGGCGCGGTGCCGCCTTTTGGTAATTTGTTTGGTCTGCCGGTTTATGTTGATGAGAGACTTTTAGAAAATGAAATTATTGCTTTTAACACCGGCACGCATACAGATTCGATTAAAATGAAGTCCAAAGATTTTGTTAAGGTAGTAAAGCCGGAGATTGGGAAGTTTGCTAAATTTGAGAAATAACTTTATGATAGATTTTAATTCAAAAAAACCGGAAATAGAAAAATTAGCCGAAAAATACAAAATAAAATTTATTGTCTCGTTCGGTTCGCGGGCAAAAGGCGTTCCCAAAGATTATCATCAATACTGCCAATATATTTTAGATTTTTTGGAGAAGAAAGAAAAATAATTTTACGACATCGCAAGTCGTTATAACTAATTGCGGCAACGGAATTTGTGAAAAGTGGGAGAGTAAATGTAATTGTTCCAAGGATTGTAAATAGACCCCTGTTGTTTCTGAGAGTATTTTCAACCAAATCCTTTCCACTTTCAAATTTATCAAATAACAATATCATTTATGGTACGATTATAAGGCAATAATGATACGATTTTATAGCTTTAAATAAAACAAAATTGAATAAAAGACAGGATAAAATTTTGGATGCTCTTGCAAAAGAAATAGCGCATTCTTCCAAGAAGACAAATTGGATAAAAAATAATTTTGATGTTTTTTTAAAAGATATTAATAATTGTCGTTTGCCGATTTTTGATAACTTGCAAAGGAAATATAATTTTTTTGGAGAAGTGTTGGAAGTAGGCGCTGGCAGTTGCTGGCTAAGCGCTTTAATATCAAAAACTCCAGGGGTTAGAAAAATTTATGCTTTGGATATTTCAAGAGATTTACTGGAAACGATTGGCGCGGATATAATTTGTCGGCTGAACGGCAATAAAGAAAAGATAGAATTTATCAACGCGGATTTTAATAATTTGCCGTTTGAAAATAATAAATTTAATATCGCGGTTTGCGACGCTTCTTTGCATCACGCCCAAAATTCATCAATATTATTAAAAGAGATTTCTCGGATTTTAAAAGCTGGCGGATTTTTGATTGCGATTAGGGAACCGATAAAGCCGCTGATTTATTGGAGAAAATTCGGCAAAAGCGAAATAGCAAAAGGCGCTACTGAAAATATTTATAGTAAAAGAGAATGGAAAAGATATTTTAAAGAAGCGGGGTTAAGTTTGAATATTGTAGAAGATTTCAGTCAAAATGATTTTAAGACGAGCGTATTTAGATTATTTCTTTTTAGGTTTTTAAATGGTATTTTGTTTTCTCGGTATCATTTTTTTGCTAAGAAATGTAATTCTTGAAAATTTTTATGAATTATAATTTTATAAATTATTAAACAATAAAACCTATGCAAAAACAAACAAAACCCGAGCTGTTGGGGGCGCCAACGGCAAAAATGATTTTAGCTGTCGCGATAATAGTTTCTCTCGGCGCTTTATTTGGAGCGTTGGGATATTTGGCGAAAAATAAGCAGATTGTAAATCAAGAGCCTGGGGTTTCGATTGTGCCAAATCAAATAACGAGCTCTTTTGAAGGGACACTTATTTCAGGCTGACGATGGAACTATTTATTCTTTGCAGGGTGCTGGCAGGATTACTGAAAGTTTTAATGATGGAGATGCGGTCATTATTAAAGGTGAATTTGTTGAAAGAAGTTATTGCATGCAGGGCAAAAAAACTATCAAATTATTGGAAATTGATTATATAAATAATGAAACCGCGGATTGGAAAACTTATAGAAATGAGGAGTATGGGTTTGAGTTTGAATATCCTACTGATTGGTTTATTTATTCCGATCGAACAGAAGCTCAAACTCGAATTATTCAAGTTGCCAGTTCGCTGGATAGAAAAATAGGCGAGGGAACTACATTTTTAGGACCAGTCTTGGATATTAGGATTCCTGGTAAAAATAAGGATAAAGGGATTTCAATAAATATGTTTGGCAAGAGTGATAGAGATATAGATTGGCAATCAGGCGTGAGCATGGGTTTAGCAATATCTAGACAAATTAGTATTTTAACGAGTCCAGACATCGTAATTTATTTGCGGACTAGTATTTCTGGTGAATCAATTAATTCTGAAAAATTAACTTTTGACCAAATCCTCTCCACCTTCAAATTCACAGAAAAAAACTAATCTTTTTTTCGCGGAGCTTCGCTTGACATCAATAAATCTCGTGCTAATATTGATGTGTAAGTTATTAAATATCAAAACATGGAGCAGAAAATTATAAAAAGAACGATTTTTTCTCAAATTGTCAGCCATATCAATGAGCCGGAAATGACTATGATTTTAGGTCCGAGACAAACGGGAAAAACCACTCTTCTGGCGCAATTAAAAAATTATCTGTTGGAAAATAAAATTTCTCAAGAAAAAAATATTCTGATATTCAATCTGGATTTTATTTCCGATCTGGAATTGTTTAAAAGCCAAGCGGAGTTTTTTAATTATCTCAAATCAAGAACAGGCGAAGAAAAATTATATGTTTTTGTGGACGAAGCCCAGCGCGTTGAAAATGCCGGCGTATTTTTCAAGGGTATATACGATAAAAAACTGCCCGTAAAATTTGTTTTAACAGGATCATCTTCTTTTGAATTGAAAGCCAAACTTTCAGAGCCGCTTACGGGAAGAAAAATGATTTTTACCGTTTATCCCTTTGATTTTTATGAATATATTTTGTCCAAAGACGAGCATTTGGCGGAATT
This sequence comes from Patescibacteria group bacterium, assembly GCA_018899995.1. Taxonomy (GTDB): domain Bacteria; phylum Patescibacteriota; class Minisyncoccia; order JAHIHE01; family JAHIHE01; genus JAHIHE01. The sequence goes on from JAHIHE010000040.1 coordinate 3,046, forward strand.
GCTGTATTTGGAAGATATTTCCGATTATGATAAAAAATCTCTGCTTAATAATTTATACGGCTTTATGAATTATGGCGGGTATCCCCGCGTTGCTTTGGAAGAAAACGAGGAAAGAAAACGGCAATTATTGAAAGAAATTTATTCAAGCTACATAGAAAAAGATATTATCGGATTATTGAGAATAAAAAATTTTAGCGGCTACGCGAAACTGATGAAAATTATTGCCGGACAAATCGGAGGATTGGCAAATTACCATGAATTGTCCCAAACTGCGGGTTTAAGCTTTAGAACCATAGAATCATATTTAGAAATTTTAGAGCAAACTTTTGTTATTGGCAGGATTACTCCGTTTTTTAAAAATATGCGCAAAGAATTGAGCAAAATGCCGAAAATTTATTTTATTGATTCGGGATTGCGCAATTCGTCAATAAATTCGTTCAGAAACTTAGAAACAAGGGAAAACGAGGGCGCGCTTTTGGAAAACTATATTTTTTCCGCGTTAACTAAAAAGAAAAAAGAAAATTTGCATTTTTGGCGCACAAAAGACAAAAGCGAGGTTGATTTTATTATTGAAAATTCCGAAGAGATTATTCCCATGGAAGTTAAAGCGGTTAAATTGTCAGGGCCGGAAATCACCCGCGGAATGAGAAACTTTATTTCCCGCTATAATCCCCCAAAAGCTTTTTTGGCAAATCTTTCATATAGGGGAGAACGAACGGTGGATAAAACTAAAGTCAATTTTATTTTGCCGTATGAAATAGAGAGAATATTTTGATAAAATTTTCCAATTTTTAAATTCATGGAAAAATCATCAGATATAATGCAGCGTATTTTTGACGGCCGTCCAAAACGCGCGATATAAATATTTTTTTATGCGGTTAATTTTTCAATAATCAATTTTAAATCAAAACCTATAGAAAAACAAACAAAACCTAAGCCATTAGGGGCGCCAATGGCAAAAAAGTGAGGTCGGTTGGGGTTAGACCTCAACAAATCAATTTTAAAAATAGAAAGGAAAAAATATGGCAATTATAAAAAATCTCGAAAAATTATTGAAAGACGCTAAGGCGAAATATGAAGTCGTAAAACACAAGACAGTTTATACGGCCTTGGATAAGGCAAAGACCCTAAAAATTAGTCCGAAAGAAGTGGTGAAAACTTTAGTGTTGAAACTGGGTTCGGGTCATCCGACCCGACAAGCCGGCAAAGCCAGCCAATATGTTTTGGCCTCAATCCCGGCGGATAAGAATTTTGACAAAGAAAAATTTAAGAAATTATTCAATGACTGGGCTAAAAAAGCGGCTAAAGCCGAAGGAAGAATTTTTCAAGTCGCAAAACAGATTGATTTTGCCGAAGAAAAATGGATTAAGAAAAATATTTTCAAAACCAAAGCCGGGGGAGCAGTGCCGCCGTTTGGAAGCATGTTTAAATTTTTAGCATTTATTGATAAATCATTATTAAAAGCGAAGAAATTGGTGATTAACGCCGGCGGGTTTGAAGAGTCAATTAAATTGGCCGGAAGCCAATTGGAAAAGATTGAAAAACCGGTTAAGGGGAGCTTTTCGAAGAAGAAATTGTAATGTTGACGTCAGACGTCAATATAGAATTTTTAGACCGTTTAATTCGCGGCTCTTTCTATTTTCCATCAAATTCTTTCCACTTTTTCCCCGCACTAATCCACGCCCTCTAAGCAGTATTTTTTCACTAAAGAGCATTATTGAGCATTCTTTTCTGCGATACGGTAAAGGATAAAATACAACAGCATTGAGGGCGGGGTAATGCGGGGCAAGGGTTTTTTGGACCCCGTTAAAGAATAGCAGGATAATTTTAGAGAATAAAGACCGGTTTATTAAAAGACGCCGTGACAATAAATTGATTTTTACCCCAGATTTGATAAAATTTAACTAATATGACGATTAAAAGACCAGGAAAATTAAATAAAATCTTTAAGAAAAACCAAGTTGTTTTGGCTTATCTTTTCGGCTCTGAAGCAAGGGGCGAATCTCATAAAGAATCAGATGTTGATATTGGAGTTTTATTTGATAAAAAAGTAAATCCAAAAGATTATTTGAAATTAGAGGGGAAGCTAATCGCTTTTTTTTCAGAAATTTATTCCCGAAAAGAGATAAATATTGTCAATTTAAATATCGCCTCGCCTCTTTTGAAACAAGTGGCTATCTTGGAAGGAAAGCCCCTTTATATTAGAAGCGAAACAGATAGAATTTTATTTCAAATTCAAACCCTTCGCGAATACGAAGATTATTTACATTTGAGCAATATTTACAATCAATTTTTGGATTTAAAACTTAAAGCATTATGACCGAAATAATAAAAAAACAGCTTTAAGAGAAAATAGATAATTTACTAGAAATTTATCAGGGTCTAAAAAAATTACAAAGATTAACTTTTAAATCTCTGAAAGAAAATCTTGAAAATGTTTGGTCAGTGACTTTCGGCTTGGTAGCAGGGATTGAGGCTGTTTTAGATATCAGCCAGTATATTTTAGCCGATAAAGGAATAAAAATTGAGAGTTATGGCAAAATTCCAGAAAAATTATTTGAGGCAGAAATAATTGAAAAGGACTTTTTAGAAAAGATGTGAAAGATGACCGGTTTTCGAAACAGAGCAATTCATAATTACCCCCCTTTAAATGAAGAACATCTCTATGAAATTTTACAAAAAGATACCGATGATTTTAAGGAATTTTTAGTTATTGTTAGAAATTATCTTAAAACTAAATGAATCAAGCTTTTTCTAAAATTTGGATTGTAATTATTTCGGCTGTTTTAATTGCCAGTGGAGGAATTTTCGTTTGGCAGTATTTTGGGGCACCGAAAGAGGAGGTGAAAGATCCGGAAGAAGTTGTAAAAGACGAAACCGCCGATTGGAAGAGTTATACTAATCCTGAAGTTGATTTTATATTTAAATATCCAAATGATTGGGAAATCATAGATGATTATTTTGATGAAACAGCAGCAGGAATTAAAGCAAAAGAACGAACGATTATTCTGCAACAAATTGGAAATAGAGATTCAAATGATTGGATTAGAATGAATCCGAGACAATTTCAAACCGATATTGGAAAATGCAAGGGGAGTGTTTGTACTTACAGTGAAAAAGTAGAGATATTAAATATTCTTGATAAGGTTGTAGAAAGTTTTAGAAAAACAGAGATTGATGAAACTGCGAATTGGAAAACTTATCAAAATGAAGATTTTGGCGTGAAATTTTCTTACCCTAAAGATTGGTATTTTTCTCCTCCTAAAGATTGGTATGTTTATTTCGGTGAACCCGAAGGTAAAATTTTATTAGGGAAAGAGTTAGCAGTATCACCTTATACCGGCGAAAGAGACCCGTTGTATAAAATATTTAAAATTATCTCTGCTAATCCCACAGAAATAGCTCTAAAATTTTTAAAAGGTAAATATAACTCTTCATATTATACACTTGAATTACAAGAAAAGTTTAATTTTCAAAAAAAACAAGCCCAAAAAGTTCTTATCACTTGTACATCTGAATATTATACAGAACAAGAAATAGGGGCAAAAGAAGAAATGATAATTGTAGTTTTAGATGATTATACTAGTTTTATTATTCCTTTGTCCAATAGAAGTCCTGAATATGCATACCCTTTTACTAAAGAGCAAAGTGATATTATAAATCAAATCCTTTCCACTTTCAAATTTGTAGAAAAAGAGGAAAATTAAGATATACCAGACCGCTTTTTATTGTATCTTGACTGTTATACCAGACCGCTATATATTTAAATTTATTATTATAAACAAAAAAAAGAATGAGATTTTATTATTATGAATAATCTAAAAGCGAGCCAAGCGATTCAAGTAACGCAGGAATTAAATAAAAACAATAGAGAAAGAGAGGTCGGCGGATTAATTGAAGTTATGCAAAAATATAAGATAGAGCAGGGTTTGGTTTTAGTTCAAGATTTAAAAAAAGAAACAGAAGAAAAAGTTGACAACAAAAAAATAAAATTTGTTTCTTTGTGGAAGCGGCTTCTGGAAGAATAGCGTTAGATTTATAAAATAAAGGCAGGAGATGCGCCTGGATATTTACATAAATTTTCAGTTAAGGACTTTATTCCTTTTTCTCTATCCCTTATTCGCCCCAAACCAATTCCGCAAATGAGCATAATTTTATAATCAAGTAAAATTTCTCGGTATCGCCTAACGGCTTGCTTTATTTTTAGCATTAAGTTTATTTGTAGAATTGGTACGGGGCAGGCGCGAATGGTGGAATAAGGAAAATGAAAAATCTATGACTCAAGAGGACGCATTAAATATACTCAAAATGGGGCATAACGTCTTTCTTACGGGGCAAGCCGGAAGCGGAAAGACGCATGTTTTGAATCGGTATATTGAATATTTAAAGCGGCACAATATTGGCGTGGCAATAACTGCTTCCACGGGGATTGCCGCAACGCACATGGACGGCATGACCATCCATTCATGGTCCGGTATTGGCATAAAAGATGCGATGACCAATGACGAATTGCGGGCGCTTTGCAAAAAGAGCCGCATCAGTAAACGTTTCCAGAAAACAAAAGTGCTTATTATAGACGAGATATCCATGTTGCATTCCTACCGTTTGAATCTGGTGGAGTCGGTGGCGCGCATGACGAAAGGCAGTTTTGAACCGTTTGGGGGCATGCAGATTATTCTTTCCGGCGATTTTTTTCAACTACCGCCGGTAAGCAAAGATACAGATTCGTCCGTTTATCTTGCTTTTAAGTCCGCGGCATGGAAAGCAATGAATGTAAGGATATGTTATTTAGAAACGCAGTACCGCCAGAATGATAAAATATATAGTTCGGTACTTAATGCTATTCGAAGTAATGCCGTGAATCAAGAAACACTCAAGGCGCTTCGCGCGCGGTATCGGGCAGCGGTGCCGGGCAGGGAAATTACGCGTTTGTATACGCACAATGCCGATGTGGATACCATCAATAATATTGAACTTTCGAAACTTTCCGGCGAGCCGAAACATTTTTTTATGCAGAGCAGGGGCGTTGCTAAATTAGTTGCGGAACTGAAACGGAATTGTTTAGCGCCTGAAAACCTTGTTCTTAAGAAAGGCGCCGTGGTTATGTTTGTAAAAAATAATTTTGAAAGAGAATACGTGAATGGCACGCTTGGCACGGTAGTAAAGTTTGATGAGAATGATAATCCGGTTGTGCGGACAAAAAAAGGCAATATAATCACGGCTTTGCCTGAAAGCTGGAAGCTTGAAGAAGGCGATAAAGTCATAGCAAGGATCAGCCAAGTTCCTCTTCGTCTGGCGTGGGCTATTACCGTGCATAAAAGTCAGGGAATGAGTTTGGATGCCGCCGAGGTTGATCTCTCAAAATCATTTGAACCCGGTATGGGGTATGTCGCGCTTTCCCGAATTCGTTCACTTCAAGGATTGCGCCTTATGGGTTTAAACGAAATGGCGCTTACGGTACACCCCGAGGCGTTTTCTATAGATAAGCAATTTATTGATTTGTCGCGCAAAGAAACTCAAGCGGTAAAAATCCTTTCTTTCTCCGAACTAAACGGCGCTCATAATGCGTTCATAAGGAAATCAAAATCCGGAGACTTCGTAAAAACCTATTCCGCAGCCAATATAAGAAAAACATACATGAAGGCGTATGAGAAATGGACGGAAAAAGATGATTTATTGCTTAAGACAGAATTTAGGGCCGGTAAGAATACAAGGGAACTTGCCGCATTTTTTAAGAGAAAGGTTGGCGCTATACGTTCACGTCTTAAAAAGCTTAATTTACAATAATTAATAATTTTACGATTAAATTTAGAATTCGCGTAATTGTTAACTGCTACTGAATTTTCTTGCTATTTATGGTGAGCATCAATTGAACCATAGCATAAATTTTCAGTTAAGGACTTTATTACTTTTTCCCTATCTCTAATTCGCGCGAATGGTGGAATAAGGGTTTTATGCGCCTGCCCCCAGGAGGAGGGAATGGGCGAACAGAAGCCATTTTTTGATTTTCGGCGATTAATCGCGCTTTATTGATGCTTTAACCCGCCCAAATTTTCCTGTGGAAAACTTAGGCGGGTAAAGTTTTCCACAGACCGGGGTTTAAACACTCTTGTCCCAAACCAATTCCGAAGTAGTTCATTGATAATAAAATGATCATTTCTCGGTATCGCCTTACGGCTTATTTTTTATTTTAACGGAGCCAAAAACAAGAATTAGTACGGGACTGCGCTGGTTAAGCCACTGCCGATTTTTATTTATTTTTCCAACTGATTCATATTCTTTAAAATTTTTTAAGGGGGGCTTGCCTTTTTTTGTTTTTTAAGTTATCATTAATTGTTGTTATTTTTGATACATTAAGCCTTGCGGCACTTCTGTCATTGCGAGTGATCCCGAGTTCTCGGGAGAGCGCGGCAATCTCAAATCTCGGCTATAGATTGCTTCGTCGCCCTGCTGGTCTCCTCGCAATGACAAACAGTAGCAATATTGAAATTCCTTAGCGATAAATTAAGCTCGCCGACCATTCTTAATCATATATCAAAGATATAAATGATTAACATTTCTTTTCTTCCTGAACATATTTTTAACCTGAATTCTTTTCCCGTCACCAATTCGCTTCTGGTGTCGTGGATCGCGATGGCGATTTTAATTATTTTCGCTTACCTTTCAACCAGAAAAATGGAGCTTGTGCCGAAAGGCGCGCAAAATTTTATTGAAATAATCATTGAATCGCTGTATAATTTAATCACGAGCGTCACGAGCAACGACAAGGAAAGCAGAAGATTTTTTCCGTTAATCGCGACCATTTTCCTTTTTGTCCTCTTGTCTAATTGGTTGGGATTGATTCCCGGAGTGGGTAGCGTCGGCATTAAAGAAATCGGGACCGATGGAGCAAAGATTGTTCCGCTGTTCAGGGCCGGAAGCGCCGACTTGAATTTCACTATGGCGCTGGCGATTATCTCTTTTTTTTCCATCCAGTATTTCGGCATTATTTCTCTGGGGGTTTTCAAATATGGAAAAAAATTCATAAATTTCAAGACGCCGATTTTGTTTTTTGTGGGAATTCTGGAGACGATTGGAGAAGTCGCCAAAATTATTTCTTTTTCTTTCAGGTTGTTTGGAAATATTTTTGCCGGCGAGGTCTTACTGCTGGTAATTTCTTTTTTGGCGCCCTTTATCGTTCCTCTGCCGTTTTATTTTTTGGAAGTGATAGTTGGGCTCATTCAGGCATTTATTTTCTCAATGCTTACTTTGGTATTTTTGAAAATGGCGATAGTATTGCACGAAGAGCACTAAGATTTATAAAATTTCAAAATCCAAATTTCAAATGTCAATTCAAATCTAAAGCCCAAAAGATAAATTACAAATCACAAACCGCAAGTTACAAACAAAACACAATTAACAAACTAAAAATTATTTGCGTTTTGATGTCTGGGATTTGTTTGTGATTTGGATATTGTAACTTGGAATTTAAAAAATTAATTTTTAAACAAACCATCTTTAAACAATAAAATAATACTTATTTTATTGTGGTAATTGGTGGAAAAAAATTATGGACGCGGAAACAGCAAAATTGTTCGCGGCGGCAATCGCGATAGGAGCCGGGGCCCTGGGGCCCGGAATCGGCATCGGCATGATCGGCTCCAAGGCGGCGGAAGCGATTGGCCGAAACCCAGAAGCGGCCGGCAAAATCCAGACAATGGCGATTTTGGCCATTGCTTTCGCCGAAGCAGTCGCGATTTACGCTTTGGTGGTCGCATTGATTGTCAAGTTCGTATAAAAGTATTATCTCAAAGCTTAAAACCACCAGATGTTAAATTTAGTGAGAATTAAGAGATTTGAGATTTAACATATGGTTTTGACATATGACATTTGACATTTAAAATAAATGTTATGGACGGGCTTATTGAAAAATTAGGAATTGATTGGCGTCTTTTGGCCGCGCAGGTGGTTAATTTTACCCTGCTTCTTATAATTTTGCACAGCCTTCTTTATAAGCCGGTTTTGGAAATATTTAGAAAGAGAAGCAATATTATTTTAAGGAGCATTGAAGAGTCAAGGAAAAACAAAGAAGGACTGAAACTGCTTGAGCAGAGGAAAGAAAAAGAAGCGCGCGAAGCGCGGATAGCGGCAAAAAATATTGTTAGCCGGGCAGAAATTTTGGCAAAAACGCAGGAAGGAAAAATTTTGGCCCGGGCGAAAGGAGAGCGCGAAAAATTGATTAGCGAGGGCAAAACCATCGTTAAGGCGCAGAAAGACGCGATGGTTAAAGAGCTTGAAAAAGAGATTGGCGGTCTGGCCGTTGCCGTGGTAGAAAAATTTTTCAACAAAGGACTGACAAAAAACGAGCATGAAAAAATCGTTAAGAACATAATTTCTTCAATTTAATTACTTTGAATTACGTAATTCCTTTTTAGTATTGATTCGCTTGATATTCGCATTGATTCGCTTCCACAATGTATAGAAGCGAAAAGGCGCGAATACCAACGCGAAATATTGCGAAGGCATTTCGTAATTGAATATAATTATGAAAATCAGCCCAAAGCAATACGCGCGCTCTTTGATTGAGGCGGCAAACGGAGCCGCCCCCTTTGCCGACCTGCGCTTCGCCGATAGCTTCGGCAAGGCGAGAGCAGTTTCGGCTACGAAGGCCGAGTCGGAAAAAGAAGCGCGGATTTTACTGGATCGTTTTTTTGAAATTCTGGAAAAAAACAGCGACCTGAAAAAATTGCCCAAAATTATTTCTGAAGTGGAAAAAATAAACGAAGCCAAATCAGGAGTCAAAAAAACGAAACTTATTACCGCGGTTGAACTCTCTGATGTGTTGAAAAAAGAAGTCGCCCAAAAATTGGAAAATGTTTTTAAGAAAAAAATTGAACTGTCCGCGAAAATCGTTCCGGAAATTCTGGGAGGAATGGTTATTGAAGCGGGAAACGAAATTTTGGACGCCAGCGCCCGCACGATGATAAACAAATTTAAGCAAGCTTTAGTCAACTAAACAACTAAACAACTAAACAGAATTCAATTTAGCAATGTAACAATTAAACAAACAGATTTTTTATTTAAAAACCCCGTCTTTAATTTGCTAATTTGTTTCTGTTGAAATAGTCTATTTTGTCATTGCGAGTCCCGTCAGCAGACGGGCGAAGCAATCTTTATTTTTGTTTGTGACTAACGAGATTGCCGCGTCGCCCTGCTGGTCTCCTCGCAATGACAGAACGAGTTTTGATACTAT
>JAHIHE010000041.1 GCA_018899995.1 Patescibacteria group bacterium
CGGCTGAATAAATCCGGCTGTTGATTTTTATAACAGGTGGTAATTAATTTTTTCAAGCCCAATTTTTCAAAATTATAGGAAAAATAGTGAAAAAAATTGCTTATGCGAGGGTCATCGCAATTGCAAAAAACAGCTTTGTTTTTGAAATGTTTTTCATAATGCCCCAATTCTTTTTCAATATCAGAAAGCTGAGTATAGAACTCGTCTTTTTTGGCTTTGCTTGCGTCGCGCAAATTTTTATTTGAAGATTTATTTGCCATAATTATTTATCAAACAGAGCCATATATTCATACAACTCAAAAGACCGATTTCTTGAAAAACCGGTTTTTTCGGATACAATTCCTTTCTCTGTAAATCCTTCTACGAGCCGATTCGCTGTTATAAACGCAATGTCAAGTTCCGACGCGATTTGATTGACTCCCATAATCGGCTGTGAAAAAAGTTTGAGCAAAAGTTTCTGTCCAAGTTCAGCGCGTCTGCCCATTGACATTATTTTTTTCTCATATTTCTGACGCAGAATTACTATCTTCTCAAGAGTTTCTTTTCCCTTGGTCGCGGTATCAACGACTCCGGACAGAAAAAATTTTATCCATTGCTCTACACTATCTGATGAACGTACAAGGGTAAGCGAATCGTAATATGACCCTTTATTCCTTGCGAAGAAATCCGACAAATAGAGTGTCGGACGACGCAATACCCCTGCCTCAACTAATTGAAGAGTTATAAGCAACCGGCCAATCCTTCCATTTCCATCAAGAAACGGGTGAATGGTCTCAAATTGATAATGACTCATTGCTATCTTCAGTAAAAGAGGAATATCCAACTGCTTATTATGCCAAAATTTCTCAAGGTCAGAAAGTAAATCTCCTATCTCGCTTGGGTGCGGAGGAATAAAAAAGGCATCCTTTAGGTTTGACCCTCCAATCCAATTTTGGCTCGCGCGAATCTCTCCGGGTGTCTTGCGCTCTCCCCTCGCGCCAGACAGAAGAATTTTATGCGCGGACTTAAGGAGTCGCATTGATAACGGCACATTGCGCAGTTCTTTGATTGAAAAGTTTATCGCTTGGATGTAATTTTGAACTTCTCGCCAGTCATCTCTGCGCTCGGGTTGAATATCTTCCTTTGGAGAGAGTACCTCATCAATCCCCGTTTTAGTACCCTCAATTCGGCTAGAAGTGATCGCTTCTTTGGCAATGTGCATCCTAATGAAATAGTCCACATCAGGCACAAGCGTTGAATAGGCATTAAGTTCGCCCAAAAGACGCATTGCTTCCGCAAGCAAGACATCAACCTTTCTGTCTTCCCATTCAAACAATTTGTTTATGGGAAAAGGACTGAAACTCTTATATTCCAGCTGCTGTTTATATATGCCCGCTTTGAATGTTTGCTTCATATCTGTAAGTATAATTATTTATATTTACATTTTAGCATATATCTGAAAATAAGCAAATTCATATTTTCACTTCAATTATCGCCGTTGCGTCGTTGCCAAAAATACCCGCTACGCGCGCAACGACAGTATATTTTCCCGTTTTTTCGTGGGTATGCTCTTTTTTCGTCGTTACCACTTTTGTCTTTCGGCTCAAGCCGCGCAAATCTTGTTATTTGCTTTTGATCCGCTGGCATAGTTATATTTCTGATTGTAAATATCCACCCCGACATCATCTCTAAAAAATTCGCCCATTGCTCTGTCGGAAAAATTCAAAACATAACCACCACCCATTTGGAAAAGTTTTTCTAAAATTTGCTTCTCAATTGTGGTTAAATTTGCCATATTTCTATTTAATCAAATCATCAACGCTTACATTTAACCCCTTTGCTATTTTCTTTAGCGTTTCAATGCGAGGATCGGGCGCGCAATCCGATATAGCGAACCTTTTTTAATTCGCCGATGCGCTTTGCTTTCGCCAAATCTTTATAAACCTTGCCAATATCATCGGGTCCGATATCTCTTCCGCCCAAGCCGTAAATATAATCCTGAATTTTAGGCGCGTTTTTTTCACCGGCGAAAATCGCCCGTATTTCATTTGCAATGGCCGCGCGCGCGCCGGGCGCGATTGCCTTGTCCAAAATCGCCAGTTTTTTTACCCGGCTTAACGCCCGCTTAATAATTTCAGCTGGAAACGGCCGAAACAAGCGTATTTTCAGCAACCCTGCTTTTATTCTTTTATTTCGCAATTTGTCCACAACCGTCTTAGCAGTTCCGGCGGTCGCGCCCATAAGCGCAATGGCAATATCGGCGTCTTTCAGGCGGTATTCTTCAACAAACGAATATTCGCGGCCGCTGACGGAAAAAAATTCGCGGTCAATCAATTTTAAAACTTTAAGCGCGTTTTCCATCGCTTCAACCTGCTGGCGCTTATGCTCAAAATAATAATCAAACAAGTCCAAAGCCCCGTAAGTTACCGGATGCCGAATATCAAGCAGAGGATAAAGCGGCTTATATTCGCCGATGAATTTTTTCACTTTTTCGTCCGAGAGCGTAAGGACATTTTGCACCGCGTGGCTGGTGGTAAACCCGTCTTGCATAACCATTGCCGGCGCAAGAACTTTTTTATTCTCCGCCAGGCGCAAAGCGATCAGCGTGTTGTCGTAGACCTCCTGGGCGTTTTCCGAAAATAGCTGAATCCAGCCGGAATCGCGCAGCATCATGGCGTCGGATTGGTCGCCGTGAATATTGAGCGGAGCCGAAAGCGCGCGGTTTACCACGGCCATAACAATCGGCAGCCGCAAACCCGAAGCGATATAGCAGACCTCCGCCATATACGCGAGCCCCTGGCTTGAGGTCGCGGTCATCGCGCGAACCCCTGCAGCCGAAGCTCCAACAACCGCGCTCATCGCCGAATGCTCCGACTCCGCATTAATCAAAGAAGTGTCAACTTTGCCATTGGCGACGAATCGCGCGAAAGTTTCAATAATCGGCGTCTGGGGCGTAATCGGATAAACCGCCACCACTTCGGGATTGATCTGGCGCATCGCTTCCGCGGCAGCTTCAGCGCCGGAAAGAGCGCGGTAAGAAGTTTTTTTAGTGGAAGACATAGTAATTATATTTAAGATAAAATTTCTAATTCTTAATTTCTAATTTCTATTAAATTTTTAATGATTTAATTTTAAATTTAGGTTTGAAAATTAGGCTATTGCCCGCCTACGGCGGGTCCGCCGAAGGCGGAAAAATTTATTGAAAATTGTAAATTGATAATTGAAAATTATTGTCGCGGCTTATTCTTTCACCATCTCAATCGCCTTCACCGGGCATTCTTCGGCGCAAATGCCACAACCCTTGCAAATATCATAATCGGCGCGGTCAAGCATCACCGGTGTTTTTGCTTTAAATACCGCTTTCTCTTTATCAGTGAGGTCGCTTTCCGACTTTACAGTTATGGCGGCGTCAGGACAAAAAATTACGCAGCGCATGCAATTTGTGCATTTGCTTTTATCGGTTATCGGCTTTTTCGTGCGCCAGGCGCCTGTTTTAAATTGTTTGGCGTTTCCCGCCGCGATAATTACTCCGCCAATGGGAATATCTCGCCACGATTTTAATTTCATAATATTTTTTGTTTTTTTACATTTAGTCAATGCAAATTTAATTACCTTTTAAGCACCAAATCACAAGCACCAAATTCCAAATAAATCACAAATTCCAATTATCAAAACGCGAGAATGATACCGTTTGGAATTTTGAATTTAAATATTGGAATTTGTTTGTCGTTTGGGATTTGTAATTTGGAATTTAAAATCAAACTTATCGGCAAAAACTCATTATACCAAATTTATAAAACAATGCTTTCATACCCCTTCCGGAACGCTAATATATTCCTCTCCGCCACTTCTTTTCCTTTTTTGCGGCTAAATATTTCCTCAAGCTCTTCTTCCAAAGCCGCTTTTGAAACAATGCCGGTAATTTTATTCAGCGCGCCCATAAGCGCTATACCGGAAAAATCCTTTCCCAGTGTTTCAACGGCAATTTTAGTGGCGTCAAGAGAATAAATTTTTTGCGCTTTTTTGGCTTTAATCAGCGATTTTATCTCGTCGGGGTTTTTCGCGGTATTTATAATAATCGCGCCGTTGCTTTTAAGCCCGCCCAAAACATCAACCAATCCGAGCAGAGAAGAATCCGCCAAAATCACTATATCGGGATTTTTGACATTACTGTGAACCAAAATCGGCTTGTCGGAAACCCTCACAAAAACCTGCATCGGCGCTCCCGAACGCTCCGGACCGTATTCGGCAAACGCCTCGGTGAATTTGCCGTCTTCTATGGCCGCTTCAGCCAAAATCTGGCCGATGGTTTTCGCGCCCTGTCCTCCGCGCGAATGAATGCGGATTTCAAACATATTATTCATATCTTTTTAATGTATATATTTAATAAACTTGCCCCGGATTCCCGCCTACATCGGGCGGGTTTAAACATTTTTCCGTGCCCGGGAATAATCCAATCGGCGATTTTTAGAATTTTTTTGCGGCTTTGCTTTAATTTTCCAGGACTTTCAAAAACAATTAATTTATTATCCCCCGCTTTCCAGAATAAATCTCCGATAACCGCTATTGTTCCTTTTTTTGTATTTTTTGCGATTATTGAAATATCTTCCAAAGCATGCCCAGGGGTTTTAGTAATGCTTACATTTTCAGTTATTCTTCGTTCCGCTTTTGCCAATAAAAATTTATCTCCTCTAAATTCCCCCAAGCTATCCACAAACAGCGCATTCTTAAAAAGAAAATTATTCCCGATATGGTCCGCGTGCGGATGGGTGATAATTACAATATCGATATTCTCCGGCTTGAGTTTTTCTTTTTTTAGCGCCACGATAATTTTTTTATCTTCACCCTGTGAGCCGGTATCCACCAAAATATTTTTTCCACTATCGCGTATCAAGATAACATTGCTGCCGGTTTTGCAGCGATTTTTGCCAATCCATTTAAAATAGCCGGGTTTGATAATCTTAACTTCTGTATTCATAATCCGTTTCAATTCAGGATAATATTTATCTTTATTTAAACTTGCGAATTAATTTTCAATTATCAATTTACAATTTTCAATCAAGTTCCAATGATTCAATTTTCAATTGAAAATTTAGAAATTTAAAATTCATTGAAAATTGGTACTTGAAAATTAAAAATTAAAAACACTCTGCAACATAAGAATAAATTTAAACTAACTATAACTTTCCAAGAGCACATAACTAGCTTACCAGCGCGCTCGTATCCCCTTCCGGCAAACCCAGCTCTCGCGCTTTCAGCACTCGCCTCATAATTTTTCCGCTTCGGGTCTTCGGCAATTGGTCAACAAAAGCGATATCGCCGATAACCGCCACCGGCCCCAAAGCGCGCCGCACTGTCAGCAGTAATTCTTTTTTAAGTTCGTCTGAACCGGTAAATCCTCGCCTTAAAATCAAAAATGCCTTAATCACTTCGCCTTTGACCGGATCCGGCACGCCGATTACGCCTGCTTCGACTACCGCTTTATGCCTGATAAAAGCGCTTTCCACTTCCGCAGTGCCGATTCTGTGTCCGGCGATTTTCAGCACATCATCGCCGCGGCCTTGAATCCAAAAAAATCCATCTTTGTCTTTGAAAGCGATATCGCCGCTTGCGTAAAATCCCGGCATTTCCTGCCAATAAGTTTTGACATAGCGATCGGGATTATTGAAAATCGTTCGCGCCATTGAGGGCCATTGATTAAGAATCACAAGATACCCGCCTTTGCCTGCCTTAACTTTCTTGCCGTCTTTGTCAACTATATCCGCAATAATTCCCGGAAAAGGTTTTGTAACGCTTCCTGCTTTAAGAGGCGCGGAAGGAAGCGGCGTAATCATATGCATACCCGTTTCGGTCTGCCACCAAGTATCCATAATCGGACAGCGATTCTTGCCGACGAATTCATAATACCATCGCCACGCCTCTGGATTGAGCGGCTCGCCCACTGAACCGAGAATTCTCAACGATTTCATTTTATGCTTCGCGGGCCACTCGTTGCCGTATTTTGCCATGGCGCGGATTAGAGTTGGCGCGGTATAGAGAATATTTACTTTATATTTTTCAATTATCCGCCAAATTCTGTCCGGCTTGGGCATATCCGGAACCCCTTCATACATAAGAGTTGTTATGCCGGCAAGAAGCGGTCCGTAAATAATATAGCTGTGACCGGTAATCCAGCCCGGGTCAGCAGTGCACCAAAAAACCTCTTTTCCGTGCAGGTCAAAAACCCATTTTATCGTGCGCAAAACTCCCACCATGTACCCGCCGACCGCGTGAATTATTCCTTTTGGCTTCGCCGTGGTGCCGGAAGTGTACAAAACAAAAGCTGGATCTTCGGAATCCATCTTCGCGGTTTTTGCTTCGGTGCGCTGATTTTTGATTAAATCGTGATACCAAACATCTCTTTTTTTATCAAATTCTACTTTCTGGTTGTTGTTTTTAACAACAACCACCCTTTTGACCGACTTGCATTCTTTAACCGCCTTATCGGCAATGCTTTTCAAGTCAACGATTTTTCCGCGGCGGAAACTTCCGTCCGCGGTTATAAGAATTTTAGCGCTCGCGTCACGGATTCTGTCTGCCAGCGCCATCGCGGAATATCCGGCATAAACCACAGAGTGCATGGCGCCGATTTTAGCGCAAGCGAGCATTGAAATCGCGGTTTCGGGAATGTTCGGCAAATATATCGCGACTCTGTTTCCTTTTTTTACGCCGAGATTTTTAAGCGCGTTGACGAATTTATTTACCTCCTTAAAAAGTTCCAGATAAGTGTATTTTCTGGTCCGGCCGGTCTCGTCTTCCCAAAGAATCGCAGTTCTACCGCCAATACCGGCTTCAATATGGCGGTCAAGCGCGTTGTATGCCAAATTAGTTTTCGCGCCGATAAACCATTTGTAAAACGGTTTATTGCTTTTGTCCAAGACCTTATCCCATGTTTTGAACCAAGTTATGTCTTTGGCCGCTTCTTCCCAGAATTTCTCCGGATTTTTTGCCGCGGTTTTTAAGGTCTTTTCATAATCCTTAACATTCGCGTTTTTAAGAATTTCTCGCGATGGTTTGTAAATTTTTTGCGCGCTCAAAAGCACTTCGGTTGTTTCCCGGGCATTCGCAGTCTTTGCTTTTTGAATTTTCAACGCTTTTTTCTTCGCCGATTTTAGCGGTTTTTTATCCCGAGTACTCGGGATTGTCTTTTTTGGCATAGTAATTTTTAAATATTAATTATTTGACATTGAATTGACATTTGAAATTTGTAATTTGACATTATGAATGAGATTGCTTCGTCGTCCCGAGTACTCGGAACTCCTCGCAATGACAATGTAATTTAGATTAATTCTTTAAGTTATTTATTTTTAACTTGCTTAAATCTTTTTTTGACAACAATCCATTCTGCGCGCCGGGCGCGGCAACTACGGAAGCCGTGTTTAGAATTCCCAGCTTCATCGCTTTGTCAATGTCGCCACTGAATAATTCCATGCCTGCCACGAAAGAAGAGCCGAATGCGTCGCCCACCCCGGTAGTATCAATCCTTTTCTGTTCTTTCTGAATTTTTGCAAAATGGACTTCTTTGCCGTCATAAGCCCAAGCGCCGTCTTTGCCGCAAGTGATTACTGCGATTTGCGAACCGTAACTTTTAATTCGCAATAATAAATTTTTAACATTATTCAAATCAATGGTTCGACTTGGTTCGATTTTACTCACCACAAGCCGCTCACCATAAATATTTTTTTCTTTTATTTCCGAATCCGACATTGCCAATTGTATCGCCTCGTCTTGATTTAGAATTAAAACTTCAGTTTGTTTTAAAAATTCCTTTAATTTCGTTATTCCGCCAATCAATTGACTTTGACCCGGATTCCAGGCGATTTTTATTTCCGGTTTTTTATTTTTTACATCAAAAACTTCAGTTAAAATTTTCTGCCAATTTCCGCTTAGCGAAGCCAGATATATCCATTTTGTTTTTTTTATCGCCGCAATACTTTTTCGGCTTAATTGTAATTTGTTTTTAATCTTATTATCAAAAAAAATAACTCGGTCTTTGTCCGGACCTATTATAATAACCGCGAGATCACTGCTTTGGTTCGGTATTTTTTGCGTCAATTCAGCATCAACTTTTTGCTTTTTTAAATTAGCGATTATTTCATTGCCAAAAATATCTTTGCCGATTGCGACAATAGCCGCGGTTTTAAATCCTAATCGCGAAAAAGAAACCGCGGTATTTGCCGCGCCTCCGCCGAAACCATAGACAACTTTTTCGGAGTTGATTTTCGCGCCGTGCTCAAACGCCAATAATTTCTGACGCAAAATATCTTGCTTATTGTCTATCAAAATTCCCTCATTTTCAGCCGGAAAAAAAGTAATATCATAAGTGGCGCCGCCGATGGTGATGATATCATATTTCATGGGATAAATAATTAGCCGAGATTTATTCGCAATAACTATAATATTATAGCACAACTTTAGTTTAAATCAAAACGCAAAAACCAAATACCAAAAGTACAAACCAAAAATAAAAAACAGTTAATTTATATATTTAATGATTTTTAATCTATAGTTTTGGTTTTTGGTCTTTAATCTTTGGTTTTAGAAATTAAATTATTTTAATTTAATTTCGCTTTCAATTTCCATCAACCTGTTATATTTTGCCAGCCGTTCGCCTCGCGAAAGAGATCCTGCTTTTATAAAATCCGCGCCGACAGCCACCGCTAAATCCGCGATAAAACTGTCGCATGTCTCGCCTGACCGGTGCGAAACAACGATTTTCCAGCCGGCTTTTCGCGCGGCATTAACCGTTTCCATTGTTTCGCTAAGCGTGCCGACCTGATTGGGTTTGATAATAATCGCGCTTCCGACCGTTTCCTTTATTGCCCGCGTTATTCGCTTCAAATTAGTTGCTGTTAGATCGTCAGTAACAACCATTAGCTCCCCCTTTGCCGTTTTTAGCCGCCGGTAAGCGCCCCCCCATTCTTCCCAGTCCTTTTCGTTAAGCGGGTCTTCTATGGAAATCAGGTTGTATTTGTTTATCCATTCTAAATAAAGCGAAACCAGCCGATCCGAAGACAGAGAAACGCCGTCGGCTTTAAGAATATATTTGTTTTCTTTCGCGTCGTAAAACGAATTTGCTCCGGCGTCAATTGCCAAAGCAATGTCTTTTCCCAGTTTAAAGCCGGCTTTTTTTATTGCTTCAAGAATCAAATCAAACGCGAAAGCGGTTGACTTGATATCCGGCGCGTATCCGCCTTCATTGCCGATATCCGTATCCAAATTATGCTGGGATAAAACTTTTTTCAATTCATGGAATATTTCCGCGCCATAGCGGACTTTTTCGGAAAAAGAAACATTGGCAATCGGCACAATCATAATTTCCTGAATATCAAGATTGGTATCGGCGTGCTTTCCGCCGTTAAAAATATTAAACATCGGGGTTGGTATTTGGTATTTGCTTGCCCGCCGTAGCTTTAGCGAAGGAGGGGTATTTGCCTGCCCCGCAGGATTGTCCTTCGGGGGTATTTGGTATGTTTTTGAGATGTATTCATAGAGCGGCATTTCTTCGGCTTTTGCTCCGGCTTCGGCGCACGCCAAAGAAACCGCCAAAATCGCGTTCGCGCCTAATCGCGACTTATTTTCCGTGCCATCCAAATCAATCAATGCCGCGTCAATCTCTTTTTGCCGCGCGGCGTTTTTGCCTTTCAGGATTTTAGCGATAATCGCGTTAACATTTTCAACCGCTTTTAAAACCCCTTTTCCGCCGTACCGCTTAACATCATTATCGCGCAATTCTGTCGCTTCCGCGCCGCCGATAGAAGCTCCGGAAGGCACTGATGCCACGCTTTTGATCTTGCCGAAAAGTTCAATCTTGACCTCGATTGTCGGATCTCCGCGCGAGTCAAGAATTTCCCGGGCGTAAATATCTTTTATTTTTATGCTTCTTTTCCCGCCTGCGGCGGGTCCGCCGGAGGCGGATATTTTGGTGGACATGAAAATTCATTTTAACAATTAAACAATTTAGCAATTTAACAAAAATAGGATTTGTTTAGTTGCTTAATTGTTAATTTGCTTAGTTGATTTTAACTCTGCAAATTGCAATTTACCTGGTTCCAGGTGTTGATATCGGCGTAGCCCAGTCCTTGAAGGATAACCGCTATAACCAGCCATGCCGCGAATATTATCGCTAATCCCGCAAGCGCGTAGGTAATTGCTGATTTTGCCAGTTCAATATTTCCGGGGTTTCCGGCTGAGAAAGCATAGAGCAGTCCGGCAATGACGAGAATAAAA